>CACYBN010000080.1 GCA_902772675.1 uncultured Erysipelotrichaceae bacterium | reverse complement strand
TACTAGCTATATTAGTAATCATATTTAGATCTTTACTCATCATTTCAAATGGTTCATCATACTTACATTTAAAACTAAATCTACATATTTGAGCACATCCACCACGATTAGAATCTCTATTTGTAACATAATTACTCATTACACATCTACCAGAGAAACTAGTGCACATTGCACCTTGAATAAAAGCTTCTAGATCTACTCCAGTTTCTTTTTTAATTCTTTCTATATCCTCTTTAGATGCTTCTCTAGCAAGAACTATTCTTTTAACGCCTTTATCTATATAATATTTAGCTTTTCTAGAGTTTAAAGTACTATCTTGTGTACTTAAATGCATTTCTAAATCAATATTATATTTATTTATAGTATCTATAACAACCATATCACTAACTATAACAGCATCTACACCTATTTTAGAAAGAGATTCTAAATAAGATTTTAATCCCTCTAAATTCTCATTATGGAATACAATATTAACTGTTACATATAGTTTTTTACCATTTTCATGGCAAATGCTTACTGCTTCTTTAATACCATCTAAATCAAAATTAGTAGCGTTGGCACGTAATCCGTAATCTTTACCACCTATATAGATAGCATCCGCGCCATATAAACACGCTATTTTAAGTCTTTCTATGTCACCAGCAGGAGAAAGTAGTTCTATCATTTCTTATCACCTACCTTATAAAAAGTTTTAGTATATAAAAATCCTTCACTAGTATTTTCTATATCTTTACCATCTATTACATTTTTAACTATATTATAATCAATAAAGTTAGTATCAATTAAATAATATTTAATCTTACTATCATCTATATCAGAAAGAGCCTTTCTATAATCAACAAATTCTTTATTAAATACACTAGTACCCCATTTATTCTCTACTAGATCAAATACTTTATTAAAAGTTTCATCTTTTATTTCTAAAGTATCTTCAAATTCTTTACCATAAAATCTATCATAATTAGATACAAGTCTTCTTCTAGAGTACATTACCATAGGTTTAAAAAATGTATTTAAAACAAGTGATTTAGTACTTTCTTTTATAATTTTATTAATTTCTTCTAAAGTTATATCACTAGATATTACTAAACTATCTACGTCCCTAAGCATTATATTTACGGTTTCAAAATTATTATTTAAATGATTTTCAAATAATATTACTTCATATCCTTTACTCTTTAAATAAGAAAGCATACCTATATCTTCAATTATAAAACCTTTTACATTATTAGGTATATGTATATCTTCAAAATTATCTATATCTTCATCAGTTAGTAATCTATTAATTAAAACATATATATTCCCTGAAATATTTTTAATATCATCAAAAGTAAAATCACTATATCCAACGCAGTAATCTCTAAGCGGAAAAAGGAAGTTAGTAATTCCTAACTTCTTATATTTTTCTATATCTTTAATATTACTTATATTTAATAATATTTTATTTGTCTTCATTTTTAAAACTTAAACTAAGTCCATCACCAATATCATAAAACTTAGTAGTATACTCCTTATTTTCCTTTAAGAATTCAATATAATCTTCTAGTTTTGCAACCATACTATTTAAATTCTTACTTAAATCCCCATTTCTATTCCCTACTAGTCCATGAAAATTAATATTATCAGAAATAATAACTCCATTTGGATTTAAATAATTAGAAAACTTTTCAAAATACTTTTTATATTGACTTTTGGCAGCATCTATAAATATTAAGTCATACTTTCTACCTACTAAATTAACATCAACAGCATCTTGAAATACAACTTCTATTTTCTTTTCTAAGTTACATTTTTTAACATTTTTAAGAGCTTCTAAATATCTTTTTTCATCTTTTTCTATAGTAGTTACTTCTACTTCTTCACCAGCGGAAGCCATAAGTATAGCACTATAACCAATAGCAGTACCAACTTCTAATATACTTTTAACATGATTTAATTTAATATATTTCATTATAAACTTAATAGAATCTTTTTCTATTATTGGTACATTTTCTTCTTTGGCATATTGTTCCATTTCTAATATTGTTTCTCTCATAATATTCACCTACAAGGGAAATTATATCACAAATACATAAAAAAAGATAGATATAAAAGTTATTTGGTAATCTCTTTTAAGAATTCTTTACTCTTTAAATATAAACCTGTATATCTATCATAATATTCAGTTAGAATTGTATTAATATTATTAACTACTTCTTTACTTATTTTTAAATCTTTTATAGAATCTATCTCTACATAATAATATAATCTAAACAT
>CACYBN010000079.1 GCA_902772675.1 uncultured Erysipelotrichaceae bacterium | reverse complement strand
ATGACTTTCCAAGGAGAAAAGTTATTAGGAGCTCGTCCATTTAAAGATTGTTTAATTCATGGGTTAATTCGTGATAAACAAGGAAGAAAATTCTCAAAGAGTTTAGGTAATGGAATAGATCCATTTGATATGGTAAAACTTTATGGAGCAGATGCTTTAAGATATTATTTAGCTACTGATGTTGCTCCAGGAACTGATATGAGATTTGATGAAGAAAAAATTAAATCTACATGGAATTTCATTAATAAGATTTGGAATGCATCTAGATTTGTTCTTTCTAATATAGAAGATTTAAAAGAAATTAAACTAGAAGGATTAAAACCAGAAGATAAATGGATTTTAACTAAATATGAAAAAACTATTCATGAAGTTAAGAAATTTATGGATAAATATGAATTTAATAATGCTGGTGCATCTATATATAATTTTACATGGAGTTGTTTCTGTGATAATTATATAGAAATGGCTAAATATTCAATTGATACAGAAAGTACTAAATCAACTTTATGTTATGTATTAACTGGAATATTAAAACTACTACAACCATTTATGCCATATGTTACTGATGAAATTTATGAAATGTTACCAGTAAAAGAAGCAGAAGATATAATGATTGCTAGTTATCCAAAATATGATAAAAACTTATTATTTGAAGTAGAAGAAAATGCTGTAGATGATACTATTGAATTTATTAAATCATTTAGAAATATTAAAGCAGAAAATAATATTACTAAAGAGATGAAAGTAATGTTTGATACTGAAGATGATAATGATTTAATAATAAAAATGTTAAAATTAGATAAAGAAAATTTAGTAAAAGAAAATCTAGGAATAAAAGCTTATAAAGTATTTTCTAAGAGAATTAAAGCTACTATTTTCTTTGAAAAATTAGAAACAGAAGCTGATAAGAAATTAAAAGAAGCACAAATAAAAGCTTTAGAATTATCTATTGCTAGAAGAGAAAAGTTATTATCTAATGAAAACTATGTAAATAAAGCACCTGCTAATATAGTAGAAATGGATAGACAAAAACTAGAAGAGGAAAAGAAAAAATTAGAAGAATTAACAAAATAAAGTTAATTCTTCTTTTTTACTATGATATAATTATTATTATAGAATGGAGAGTTGTATATGAAAATATATATAGTAGAAGATAGTCATTTAACTAGTTTAGTATTACCAAAGAGTATAGGTGGTAATTATCAAGTAAAAAATAAAGATAATGAAAACTTAATAACTATATCTTCTAAAGATAATATAAATTGGTATGCAAATAGTGATATCTATTATAAAATCTATGATGGTCAAAATGCAGTAGAAGAAGTACTTCTAACTAATTATAAAAAGTTAATTATTCATGATGTAGAAAATGGTAAAAACTATTTAATGATTGTTGCTCCAGTTATAGAGATTTTTAATACATATACTTCAGATATTACTAAAGAAATAAAAATAGGATCTGATACTGATAGTGAAATTATATATAAATCTCCATTAATTAGACCATTACATGCTACTATTAAAAATGTTAATAATAAATGGCAAATAGAAAGAGATAAAGATGCTAAAGGAATATTTATTAATGGTAAAATAATGAATGGTTTAAGTTATAGTTTATTATTTGGTGATGAAATATTTATTTATGGTTTTAAAATAATATTTATGACTAGAGATATTTATATGAATAATCCTAATAATAGTATTTCTTTAAAGCAAGGTATGTTTAGTATTGCAATAGCAAAACCTAAAGAAAATATAGTTTTATCTGAAAAAGATAACGGAGAAAATATTATAAAATTATATGAAGAAAAGGATTATTTTGCTAGAAAACCTGCTTTTTCTGAAAAAGTTAAAACAGAACATTTTATTTTAGATAATCATCCTGCTATGCCAGAAGAAGATGATACACCAGTTTTATTGACTGTTGGACCAATGTTAACTATGGCTATGTCTTCAGTAGTTACTATTATGGTTGCTTTTACTAACTATCAAAAAAATGGTAATTTACTTTCAATTATTCCTACTGTTGTTATGGGAATTGGTATGTTAGCAGGAACTCTTTTATGGCCTAGCATATCAAGACGTTATACTAAGAAAAAGAATAGAGAACAAAGAGCTAAAATAGAAAAAGAATATAGTGAATATTTAAATAAAAAAGATTTAGAATTAAAACATATAAATAATAGTCAAAAACAAATAATGCTTGCTAATAATTTAAGTTCAATAGATTGTTATAATAATATTATTTCTCGTAGTCCAAACTTATGGAAAAGAGAATTGACTGCAGATGATTTCTTAACTTTAAGATTAGGATTAGGTACTGTACCAGTAGATATGGATTATCAAATACCTGAAGAACATTTTACTATGGAAGAAGATAGACTATATAATGGTATGGTTAATATGGTAAATGCTAATAAAGATATAGTAAGTGCTCCAGTTATAGAGAATTTAGTAAATTATAATATTTTATCTATAATAGGTAAGCATCCACATACTAGTAATTATTTGAAAAAACTATTATTTCAAATATTATATTTACATAGTTATATGGATTTAAAAATAGTTTTATTTACTTCAGAAAAATATGAGGAAGAATGGAATGATTTAAAATATGTACCTCATTTATTTAGTACTGATAAAAGTATGAGATTTTTTGTAGCAAATGATGAAGATGCTAAAGATGTAACACAATATATTTCTGAAATAGTAAATATGAGATATGACTCTTTAAAAGATCATAACAAAGATAGTTATAAACAGTTTCCTACATATTATTTAATTATTACTGATAACTATGACAAAGTAAATGATTATCCTTTTATATCTAAAATAATAGAAAAAGATGTAAATATTGGATTTAGTTTAATTATATTAAAAGAAGATTTTGCTAGTCTTCCTACTACTTGTGAAAAATTTATTGGAGTAAACAGTTATACTGAAGGAGGAATAGTAGATAAAGATTTAGATAAAGATAAACAAAAAGTATTCCAAATAGAGCAAATAGATTCTGTTGATGCAAAATTAAAATATTCAGGAATTCTTCTAAGTAATATACCAATTGAGGATACTGAAGAAAAATTCCAATTACCTACTCATTATAGTTTCTTAGAAATGTTTGATGTAGGTAATATTGAACAATTGAATATAATGGAAAGATGGTTATCTAATGATACTTTAAATTCTTTAGCTACTCCAATTGGACTTAATTCTAATGGTAATTTATTTAAATTAGATTTACATGAAAAAGCACATGGACCACACGGATTAATCGCAGGTATGACAGGTTCTGGTAAATCAGATTTTATAATTACTTATATTTTATCTTTGGCAGTAAACTATCATCCTGAAGATGTACAATTTGTACTTATTGACTATAAAGGTGGAGGTTTAGTTGGTGCTTTCATAAATAAAGAAAAGAATATTAAACTACCTCATGTAGTAGGTACTATTACTAACTTAGACAAAGCTGAAATAAATAGATCATTAGCTTCTTTAGAGAGTGAACTAGAAAGAAGACAAGATTTATTTAATAAAGCTAAAGATAAATTAAATGAATCTACTATAGATATATATAAATATCAAAGATATTATCATGAAGGATTATTAGAAGAGCCATTAGCGCATTTATTTATAATATCTGATGAGTTTGCTGAATTAAAAAGTCAACAACCAGAATTTATTGATAAATTGATAAGTACTGCTCGTATAGGTCGTTCTTTAGGAGTTCATTTAATACTTGCAACACAAAAACCAAGTGGAGTTGTTAATGATCAAATATGGTCTAATGCTAGATTTAAAATATGTTTAAAAGTTCAAGATACAAGTGATTCTAATGAAGTAATTAAAAGACCAGATGCAGCATATCTTAAAAATAGTGGTAGATTCTATAT
>CACYBN010000078.1 GCA_902772675.1 uncultured Erysipelotrichaceae bacterium | reverse complement strand
GTATAAGAGATGATTATCCATATTGTTATTATGTAGATACTGATAAATTAAATGAATTATTAAATAGCTAGAGAAGAATAATCTTCTTTTTTTTTTATATATATGATACAATATGTGAGATTTGAGGTGATACTATGCATGATGTAATAGCAAGTATATCAACTGCTTTAGGAGTAGGAGCAATATCTATAGTAAGAGTTAGTGGTGAAGGATCTATTGAAGTAGTAGATTCTATTTATAATGGAAAAAATAAATTAGTAGATGTTGACTCTCATACTATAAATTATGGTCATATTGTAGAAAATGGAGAAATTATAGATGAAGTATTAGTTTCAGTAATGAAAGGACCTAAGACTTTTACAACAGAAGATGTAGTAGAAATTAATTGCCATGGTGGAATAGCTACAACTAATAAAGTATTAGAATTATTATTATTAAATGGTGCTAGATTAGCTGAACCTGGAGAATTTACTAAAAGAGCATTTTTAAATGGAAGAATTGATTTAGTAGAAGCAGAATCAGTTATGGATGTTATTAATGCAAAAGTAGATAGTTCTAGAAAATTATCTATTAATCAACTAGATGGTAAAGTAAGTAAAGTTATAAGAGATTTTAGACAAGAATTATTAGAATTAATAGCAAATATAGAAGTAAATATAGATTATCCTGAATATGAAGATATAGAAGTTATGACTATTGAAAGTATTAAATCTAATATGAATAATATAGAAACTAAATTAAATAAAATAGTAGAAGAGAGTGAATCTGGTAAAATTATTAGAGATGGTATAAAAACAGTTATAGTAGGTAGACCAAATGTTGGTAAAAGTAGTATTTTAAATAAATTATTAGAATATGATAAAGCTATAGTAACTGATGTAGCAGGTACTACTAGAGATATAGTCGAAGGAGAAATAAATCTAGGTGGAATATTATTAAAATTAGTAGATACTGCAGGTATAAGAGAAACTTCAGATATAGTAGAAAAAATTGGTGTAGATAGAAGTTTTAAAGAATTAGAAGAAGCAGATTTAATAATTATGGTATTAAATAATAATGAAGAATTAAGTGAATATGATTTAGAATTATTAGAAAGAATAAAAGATAAAACTTCTATAGTAGTAATAAATAAGAGTGATTTAGAAGAAAAAATAGATATATCTAAAATAGATAATAAAAATATTATAAGAATAAATACTATAGAAGATAATAAAATAGATATTTTAAAGGATAAGATTAAAGAGTTATTTAATTTAGATAATATAATAAAAGGAGATTATACATATCTAAGTAATGCTAGACAAATTTCTTTAGCAAAAGAATGTTTAAATATATTAAAAGATGTAAAAAGTGCAGTTGAAAGAGAAGAATCAGTTGATTTAATAGAAATAGATATAAAAAGAATATGGACTACTTTAGGTGAAATAACTGGAGATATTTATGATGATGAATTAATTGATCAATTATTTAGTCAATTTTGTTTAGGAAAGTAGGTGAAAAAAATGTACGATGTATTAGTAGTAGGTGGAGGTCATGCAGGGTGTGAGGCTTCTTTAGCAGCAGCTAGAATGGGTATGAATACTATTTTAGTTACCGGAAATATAAATAATATTGCAGATATGCCATGTAATCCTTCAATAGGAGGGCCAGCTAAAGGTATCGTTGTAAGAGAGATAGATGCTTTAGGCGGAGAAATGGGTAAAAATACAGACAAAAGTTTTCTTCAAATGAAAATGTTAAATACAAAAAAAGGGCCAGCTGTAAGAGCATTACGTGCTCAAGCAGATAAGACTACATATAAAGAAGAAATGTTAAAAACTCTAAAAAATCAAAATAATTTAACTATAAAAGAAGGAATGGTTGAAGATTTAATAGTTAATGATAATAAAATTGGTGGAATAGTTTTAGCAAATGGAGAAAAAATAGAGAGTAAAACAGTAATTTTAACTACTGGTACTTATCTAAAAGGAGCTATTTTATTTGGAGATACTAAATATTCAGGTGGACCACATGGAGAAGAGCCCTCTCTTCATTTAAGTGATAAATTAAGAGATTTAGGATTTACTATAAAAAGATTAAAAACAGGAACACCACCAAGAATAGAGAAAAGTTCTATAGATTTTTCTAAAACTAAATTAGAGCCTGGTGATAATGTATGTCATAATTTTTCTTTCTCTAAAAAAGTCGAATATGATGTTAATGATCAAGTTCCATGTCATTTAATATATACAACACCAAAAACACATGAAATTATAAATAATAATCTAGAAAAATCTAGTATGTATGGTGGATATGTTGAAGGAGTTGGCCCTAGATATTGTCCTTCAATCGAAGATAAAATAGTTAGATTTAAAGATAAAGAACGTCATCAATTATTCTTAGAACCAGAATCTTTATTTTATGATGATATATATATTCAAGGCTTTTCTACTAGTATGCCTCATGATGTTCAAGAAGAAATGGTACATAGTTTACCGGGACTAGAAAATGCTAAAATATTAAAATATGCTTATGCTATTGAATATGATGCTATTGATTCAAGACAATTAAAACCTAATCTTGAAACAAAAGTTATAGATGGATTATTTACTGCAGGACAAATTAATGGTACTTCTGGTTATGAAGAAGCAGCAGGACAAGGATTAATTGCAGGTATAAATGCTTCTTTAAAAATAAAAGGAGAAGAACCATTAATATTAAAAAGAAACGAAGCATATATTGGTGTATTAATTGATGATTTAATAGTTAAAGGAGTAATAGATCCATATAGATTATTAACTTCAAGAGCTGAATATAGATTATTATTAAGACATGATAATGCTGATATTAGACTACGTGAATATGGACATAAAATAGGTTTAGTAACTGATGAAGATTATTCTAAATTTAAAAAGAAAATATCTGATATTGAAGAATTAACTAATAAGTTAAAAGAAATAAAATTAACTCCAAAAGAAGAAATTAATCAATATTTAGATAGTCTTAACTCATCTAGATTACTTGATGGTATATATTTATATGATTTAGTTAAAAGAACAGAAATAAAAATAACAGATGTAACTAGATTTTTAGATAAAGAATATGATGAAGATGTATTAGAACAAGTAGAAATAAATATAAAATATGAAGGTTATATAAATAAAGAATTAGTAGAAGTTAATAAAATGTTAGAATATGAAGAAATAATAATCCCTGAAGATATCGATTATTCTAATGTAACTAATTTAGCAAGTGAAGCAACACAAAAACTTAATGAAATTAGACCTATCTCTATAGGACAAGCAATGAGAATAAGTGGTGTAAATCCAGCTGATATAAATGTATTAATGATGTACTTAAAAAAGGGTAAATAATATGAATATAGAAGTATTTAGTAGTGAATTAGAAAAATTAGGTATTATTCTTAATGAAGAGCAACTAAAACAATTAGAATTATTTTACGAATTATTAATAGAATGGAATGAAAAAATAAATTTAACTGGTATTACCGTTAAAGAAGATGTATATTTAAAACATTTTTATGATAGTTTAACTTTATATAGAGATATAGATTTAAATAAAAATGTAAGTATATGTGATGTTGGAACAGGTGCTGGTTTTCCAGGTATTGTTTTAAAAATAGTTTTTCCTAATTTAAAAATTACTTTAATAGATTCTCTTAATAAAAGAATTATATATTTAAATGATGTAATTACTAAATTAGGTTTAAAAGATATTGAAGCTATTCATACAAGAATGGAAGATTTTTCAAAAATAAATGTAGAAAAATATGACTATATAACAGCAAGAGCAGTATCTAATTTAAGAGTATTATCAGAAATATGTGTTAAATCTGTTAAAATTAATGGTTATCTAGTTTTTATGAAAGGTAATATAGATGAAGAATTAGATAATATAGATAGTTGCTTAAATAAATTAGGATTATCTATAGAAAAGATAGATAGATTTAACTTACCTATAGAAAATAGCAATAGATCAATAATAATGTTAAAAAAGAATAAAAAAACACTAGATATATATCCTAGAAGTGTTGATAAAATTAAAAAATTACCATTGTAAATTATATTTAAATAATATATAATTTTATTTATAAGAATAAATGGAGGGTTGAGTAATGGATAATGAAAATGTAGAAGTTGTTCAATTGTATTTAGATGATATTATTCCTAATAGATTTCAACCAAGGGAAGTATTTGATGATCAAGCTTTAAAAGAATTAGCTGTATCAATTAGAGAGCATGGTGTAATTCAACCAATAATAGTTAGAAAGTTTGGAGAAAAGTATGAAATAATTGCTGGAGAAAGAAGATATAAAGCTTCAACAATGGCTGGTCTTACAAAAATACCTGCGATAGTAAGAAATCTTGATGATAAAGAATCTTCTAAAGTTGCATTAATTGAAAATTTACAAAGAAGAGATTTAACTCCAATAGAAGAAGCAAGAACATATCAAAAAATATTGGATCTTGATACTATGACACAAGATCAACTTGCTAAAACAATGGGTAAAAGCCAATCTGCTGTTTCTAATAAACTTAGATTATTAACATTGCCTGATGAAGTTCAAGAAGCTTTGTTAAATAATAAAATTAGTGAAAGACATGCTAGAAGTTTATTAAATGTTGCAGATAAAAATACTCAAATTAATTTACTAAAAGAAATAATTGCCAATAAAATGACAGTTAGAGAATTAGATCAAAAAATAAGAGATTTAAACGGAACTGATACTACATCAGGAGGAACAGCAAATAATATGAATAATATGGGAGTTAATAATATGAATTATGTAGATCCAACCGCAGTTGATATAAATAGAATTAGAGAACAAGCAACAGATATAAATGCTCCTGTTCAACAACCGGTTGCAAATAATAATATAGATTTAATGGGAAATGGAAATATGCCTACAAATAATGGTATGGCTCCAACAGAAAATAGATTTGTACCTGTTACTACAGATACAGGTATTGAAAAAACAGAAGATGGAAATGAAGTAATTGGTAATGGTTTATTAGCTGGAATGCCTGTTATTAAACCGGTATCTGAACCAATGGGAGAAGGTAATATTTTACCTACAGTAGAAGTATCACAAGCTCCAGCAACTCCTAACTTTGATAGTTTATTTGCTGCGCCTGCTACAAATGCTGCTCCAGTTGAAAATCCTATGCCTAGCGTAGAACCTGCTCCAACTCAAGAACCAGTTGGAATAGATAGTTTATTTTCAACACCAGCTCCTGAACAAAAACCAATTAATAATGAACTTCCAGCTATGCCAACAGTAACAGCTCCTCAATCACAAGATTTATTTGGAGCACCTATGGGTGGAAATTATGGCGGATATAATGGAAGTGTAGATTTATCTGATTTACAATTTAAACCACTTGAAGATCAAAAACAAAGAGAAGCAGCAGCTCAAGCACAAGCTCAAGTTCAACAACCTACACCTCAACCTGATCCATCTGGAGTAAATAGTTTATTTGCATCTCCTACTCAACCAGTAGAGCAACCAGTAACTACAGAACAACCTATGAATCCTTCTGGTTTATTTGGAGATCCAGTTGCTGCACAACAACCAACACAAGTTGTTGCAACAATTAATGTAGAAGAAGGAACTGCTCAAGTTAAAAACTTAATTCAAACTTTACAAAGTCAAGGTTACAATGTAACAGTTGAAGAATTAAATCTTGATAGAGAAGTTCAATTAATAATTAAATTTATAAAAGGTTAATATTAATTAACCTTTTTTATTTTATAAAATTTTATTTAAATATATCCTTTTTTTTGATATTATATATATAGTATGTTTAAGAGGGTGACACTATGGGGAAAATAATATCTTTGGTTAATCAAAAAGGTGGTGTAGGAAAAACTACAACTAGCATAAATCTATCAGCATCACTAGCAGTTTTAGGTAAGAAAATTTTATTAATAGATTTAGATCCCCAAGGTAATGCAACTACAGGGATTGGTATTAATAAAGGTGATATAGAATATAGTATATATGATGTATTTATGAATAAATGCAAAATAGATTCTGCTATATATGCTAGTAAATATAAAAGATTATATGTTATACCTGCAACTATTAATTTAGCTGGATTAAATATTGAATTATTGGAAAAAAGTAGGGAAAGTAATGAATTTTCTAGATCAGGACAATTAAAAAATAAATTAGATGCTATAAAAGATGAATTTGATTTTATTATTATGGATTGTCCTCCATCATTAGGATTAATTACTACAAATGCTTTAACAGCTTCAGATTCAGTAATAATACCAGTACAATGTGAATTTTTTGCATTGGAAGGAATTATGCAATTGCTAAATACTATAATGTTAGCTCAAAAGAATTTAAATCCTGATTTACAATTAGAAGGTGTATTACTTACTATGTTAGATTCTAGAACTAATTTAGGATTTGAAGTAGTAGAGGACGTTAGAAAATATTTTAAAGAGAAAGTATATGACACTATAATACCAAGATTGATTAGATTAACTGAAGCACCATCACATGGTAAACCTATTGTTGCATATGATCCAAAAAGTAAAGGAACAGAAGCTTATTTAAATTTAGCTAAGGAAGTGATTGAAAGAAATGGACACTAGTAAAAGAAGAGCTTTAGGAAAAGGACTTGAAGAATTGTTTAATAATGAACAATTAGATTTTAGTAAAATGGAGAAAGAAATAGTAGAATCTACTCCAAAAGAAGAAATAGTAGAAGTTAATTTGGATGAATTAAGAAGTAATCCATATCAACCCAGAAAAGTATTTGATGAAGAAAAATTAAATGAACTTGCTAATTCTATTAAGGAATTTGGTGTATTTCAACCAATTATTGTTAAAAAGAGTATTAAAGGTTACGAAATAATAGCTGGTGAAAGAAGAGTTAAAGCTAGTAGAATTGCTGGATTAACTACTATTCCTGCTATTGTAAGAGATTTTACTGATAATGAAATGATGGAGATAGCTTTATTAGAAAATCTTCAAAGAGAAGATTTAAATGCTATTGAAGAAGCAACAGCTTATAAGAAATTATTAGATACTTTATCTTTAACTCAAGAAGAATTAGCTAAGAGATTAGGTAAGAGTAGAAGTCATATTACAAATATGGTAGGTCTATTAAATCTTCCAGAAAGTGTTAAAACAATGATTGAAGATGGTAAGTTAACAATGAGCCATGCAAGAGTTCTATCAAAGATGGAAGATAAAGGACAAGTTGAAGAATTAGCTAATAAAATAATTAATGAAAATATGAATGTTAGAGATCTTGAAGATATTTCATCAACATCAAATATAGCTAAGACACATACAGTAAAAAGAGTAAGTAAATCTTATAATAATGAATATAGTGCTTTAGAAGATGATTTATCTGATAAATTAGGGACTAGAGTTAAATTTAAGAAAAATAAAATCGAGATTAATTTTAATAATACTAACGATCTAAATAGAATATTAGATATAATGAATTATTCTAATTGGAGATAAATATGGATATAGTTGATTTTTTAAATATATTAGTTGATATAATACTAAGCAAATATTTTTATCTACCAATAATATATATTGTAGTTGGAGTAGTAATCTTTAAAATTCTTAAAAAAATTGTAGTAGCAGTTTTTAATAGACAAAGTAGATTAATAGGTAAAAATAGAAAAAGGTATAGTACTCTAGTACAAGTAATAGTTGATTTTATAAAATTAATAATTGTAGCATTAGTAATATTATCTATACTTACTGTTTATGGTATAGATGTTAAAGCAGCATTAACTGGACTAGGAATTGTATCTGTTATTGTAGGTTTAGCTTTCCAAGATTTATTTAAGGATTTTATAGTAGGATTTACTATTATTATTGAAGATTATTTTTCAGTTGGTGATACTATTAAAATAGGTGAATTTAAAGGAGAAGTAACTCATATAGGATTAAAAAGTACAAGACTTAAAAATATTGATGGATCAATTCTTATAATATCTAATAGAAATATAGATAGAGTTATTAATTATAGTAGTAAATATTCATTAGCTATGGTAGAAATACCTGTTGCTTACGAAAGTGATTTAGATAAAGTTGAAAAGGTTCTTACAGATTTATTTAAAAAATTAAATAAATCTATTAAAGAATTAAAAGGAGATATTGAAATTTGGGGAGTAGAAGAGTTAGGCGATTCTGCTGTTGTTTATAAAATTGCTGCTCAAACTCAAGTACTTGAACAATTTTCAGTACAAAGGCAAATTAGAAAAGCTATAAAAGTAGAATTTGATAAAGAAAATATTAAGATTCCATATAATCAAATCGAGGTTCATAATGGAAAATAAAGAATATAGTTTAGGGGATATTGTTACAATGAAAAAACAACATCCATGTGGTTCTAATGATTGGGAAATTATTAGATTAGGTGCAGATATAAAAATAAAATGTTGTGGATGTTCTAGAATTGTAATGATTCCAAGGATAGAATTTAATAAAAAAATTAAAAAAGTAAATAAGTAGGTGATTTCTTTGAATGAGAAGAAGAAAGTAAGATTGAGAAGATTTCATTTTCATCCTGCTACTTCATTTATAATATCTACATTTTTGATAATGATTTTAAGTTTAATAATTTCAAGTTTAGGACTTAAGTCATCATATAATGTAATAGATAAAGTAGGAATGGATGTAGAGACTAGAGTTGTAGAAGTTAAAAATATGTTTTCTTCATCTGGATTTAAATATCTAGTAGGAAGAGCTTCTACGAATTTAGCATCTTTCTCAGCATTTATTAATTTAATAATTGCAATTATAGGTTTATCAGTTGCATATGCTTCAGGACTTATTAAAGCATTTATTAGAAATAATACTATTAAAATGAATAATAAAGTAATTACATTTTTAATTATATTATTAGGTATTTTTTCAAGCTTAATTAATGATGTAGGATATGTAATACTTATACCTTTATCAGCGTTGATATTCATGGTTAATAAGAGAAATCCATTATTGGGTATAACAGCAGCTTTCTGTGGTGTATCTTTTGGATATGGAGTATCTCTATTTGCAGGAAGTTTAGATGTTAATTTAGTAGAAATAACAGAATTAGCATCTCACTTAGTAGATTCAGAATATCATGTTCCATTATTATCTAATATATATATTATGATTGTATCTTCTATAGTATTAGCAATTATTGGTACTATTATTATAGAAACTATAGTTGTTAATAAGATTGGTAGATATAAAAATGGAGAAGAGTTAGAATCTACTATGAATTTAACTGTTCCAGATTTATCAGAAATGGATGATAAAGAAAAAATAGAGCAAGATATTTTAATTAAAAAAGGATTAAGAAATGCATATATCGTAGGAATATTATTAATATTAATAATTATCTATATGATTATTCCAGGTTTACCAAAATCAGGAATATTACTAGATTCAGGTGCAAAAACTTATGTAAAACAATTATTTGGTAGTGGTTCATCACTTCAATCAGGGTTTACATTTTTAGTTTCACTTTGGTTTATCATAGTAGGTATTGCTTATGCAATTGGAGCTAAAACAATTAAGAACGATAAAGAATTAATTCAAGAAGTATCTACATTCTTTAAGAGTTTTGGAGAATTGATTGTTACATTATTCTTCTTTATCCAATTTATTGCAATATTTAAGGAAAGTAATTTAGGATTGTTTATAGTATCTTATGGTATTAACTTATTAAGTGGATTATCATTTAATGGTCCTTTATTAATTTTAACTGTATTATTAGTTATGGCATTATCTGGTATCTTTGTTACTTCAGCATTAACTAAATGGAGTTTATATGCACCAGTAGTAGTACCATTATTAATGCAAAATAATATTAGTCCTGAATTTGCTCAATTCATTTTAAGAGCAGCAGATTCAATGACTAAAGGAATAACTCCATTTTTAGGATATTTTATTATATATCTTGGATATTTAAATATTTATAATAGTAATAAAGAAGCAATAGGTATAAGAAGATCACTAAGCTTTATATTACCTTACTTCTTAATAATATCTTTTATATGGATAGTTATAGTATTAGGTTGGTATTTAATAGGATTACCAATAGGACCTGTTAGTTTCCCTACATTATAAAAAATGTAAAGATTGCTGCAAAGTAATCTTTTTTATATTAAAATATATTTATAAGTCTATATTTTATTTTATAATTAAGATATATTGGAGGTCTTTTATGAATAAAAAGAAAAAAGGAATTATTACTTTATTTATACTTTTAATTTTTGCCGTTGTTATAGGTTATGCAATATCATCAACTAACTTTATTAAATTAAAAGGAAGTAGATCTGCTGCTGCTTCTAATTTTGATATTCAATATAAGAAAAGTGTAGCAGTTACTTATGATAAATCTACTACTGAAAGTATAACTGTAACTGGAGCATATACTGATAAAGATAATGCTACTATGACAGTAACTGGATTAAAGAAAGTAAATGATTATGCTAGTGCTACATTTACAGTAGAAAATGTTAGTGATGATTTAGCAGCTTCTATAACTGCTTCAATAACTTCTAATGTAAAAGATAAAGATCATTATAAAGTTGAAGTAACTGTTAATAAAGGAAATAATGTTGCTGCTAATGGTGGTACATGTACTGTAACAGCAAAAGTAACTTTAATTAAAGCATTTAATGATAGTGAAGAAGAAGTGGTACAAAATAAATTTAGTATAAAAATAACTGGTACTGCTGTTGAATAAACTAAGGAATAACCTTAGTTTTTTTATTTCTTCTTTTCTTATTGTGTGATAGAATACATATGAACGGAGTGATTGTAATGAGTTTAAAAGCTGGTATAGTTGGACTTCCTAATGTAGGTAAAAGTACTCTTTTTAATGCTATAACAAAACAAAATATCTTAGCTGCAAATTATCCTTTTGCAACTATAGATCCAAATGTAGGAATAGTAGTAGTTCCTGATAAAAGATTAGATAAATTAAATGAGATGTATGAACCTAATAGATTAATACCTACTGCTTATGAATTTACAGATATAGCGGGACTTGTTAAAGGTGCTAGTCAAGGTGAAGGATTAGGTAATAAATTCTTATCTCATATAAGAGAAGTAGATGCAATTGTAGAAGTAGTTAGATGCTTTGATGATGGAAAAATTATTCACGTAGAAAATACAATTGATCCAGTAAGAGATATAGAAACTATTAATCTTGAACTTGCTATTGCAGATTTAGAAATTATTAACAATAGAGTGGATAAAATTAAAAAGAAAGCAGAAACAAATAGAGATAAAGATTCTTTAGAAGAATATAATGTATTAGTAAAAGTAAAAGAAAATCTAGAAAAAAATATTCCTTTAAGAAATGTTGATTTCACAGATAAAGAAGTTGATGTTTTAAAGAACTTTAGTCTACTTACTTTAAAACCAATGATATATTTAGCAAATGTTACTGAAGAAGGTGTAGTAGAGGATAATGAATATGTAAAAGCTCTAAAAGAATATGCTGAAAAAGATAATGCTAAAGTGGTAAAAGTATGTGCTAAAATGGAATGCGAACTTTGTGATATGAGTGATGAAGAAAAGAAAGAATTACTTGAATCATTTGGTATTGAAAATAGTGGCTTAGAGCAATTGATTAAAGCTACATATGATTTATTAGGACTTGAAACATTCTTTACTGTAGGAAAAGATGAAGTAAGAGCATGGACTTTTAGAAAAGGAACAAATGCTAAGAAATGTGCTGGTATAATTCATACAGATTTTGAAAAAGGATTTATAAAAGCAGAAGTAATGTCATATGAGGATTTAGTAGCTTGTGGATCAGAACTAAAAGTTCGTGAAGCAGGTAAATATCGTCTTGAAGGAAAAGATTATGTAATGCAAGATGGAGATATTTGTCTATTTAGATTTAATGTTTCAAAATAGTTAATATGGTTATTTTATAGAAAAGTAAAAAATGTTTACTTTTCTTTTATTTTTTGCTATACTACTAACGAGTATTTCGGTACTCCTTGTCTAGAAATAGACCAAATGGCCAGAAGGAGGTGTATTATGTTTAAGTATGAATTAATGTTTATAGTTAAACCTGATCTTGAAGAAGCTAACATTAAAAAAGTTGGTGAAGACATGAAAGCTTTAGTAGAAGCTAATGAAGCTAAAGTTCTTGAATTCAAAGAGATGGGACAAAGAGAACTTGCATACGACATTAAGGGATATAAAAATGGTTATTATTTCTTAATCGTTATTGAAGCTAACAACGCTAAAGCAATCGATGAATTTAGTCGTGTAAGTTTAATAAATGAAAATATTATTCGTCATTTAGTTGTTAAAACTGACGAATAAGAAAAGAGGAAATATGAATAAAGTATTTTTAATAGGAAGATTAACTCGTGATCCTGAATTAAGATATACATCTGATAATACAGCTACTGCAAGATTTAGTTTAGCTGTAGATAGAAATTATTCTAATCAAAATGGTGAAAGAGAAGCTGATTTTATAAATATAGTTGTATTTGGAAAACAAGCTGAAAATGTTCAAAAATATTTAACTAAAGGTAGTCAAGTTGCTATCGATGGTAGAATTCAAACAGGAAGCTATGAAAAAGATGGTGTGAGAAGATATACTACTGATGTAATAGCTCAATCTGTTCAATTCTTAGATACTAGATCAAGTAGAGAAGGTGGAGTATCTAATGATGATATTACTCCAAGTAGTTTCTCAGATGGTCCTAGTACTACTGATGTTAAGAATGATCCATTTGCTGATTTTGGTTCAAGTATAGAAATTAATGATGACGAGTTACCATTTTAGTAAAAGGAGGTTAAACTATGGCAGAATTTTATAGAAGAAAGAAAAAAGTTTGTTATATGTGTTCTGGAAAGAACATTGATTATAAAGATGTTGATACATTAAAGAAATATGTTAACGAAAGAGGTAAAATTTTACCTAGAAGAGTTACAGGTGCATGTGCTGAACACCAAAGACATATAGCAAAACAAATTAAAAGAGCTAGAGCAATAGCTTTATTACCATATTGTAAATAAGATACTTTAAAAAGTATCTTTTTTTTGTATAAAAATGTAAATCACTAGTTAAAACAATAATTTTTACATATAGAAGATGTTATAATTATTATGAAGGAGTGGGTGAAAAATGAAAAAGAAATCTAAAAGTTCTAGAAAAACTACATTAAGATTCCTTGTCTTTGGCGTAGGTTCAGTAGTGGCTATTTCATTTGTATTTACTTCTTTGAGTAAAGTGTGGCTTAATATTTTTGAAAAATATAATGAAAAAGATAAGTTACAAGACGAGTTAATAACATTAAAAGAGTCTAATGAATCTCTTGAAATAGATGTAGAAAAACTACAAGATAAGGAATATGTAGCTCGTTATTTAAAAGAAAAATATTTTTATTCAAGTGATAATGAGTATATAATAAGAATTCAACAAGATGAAAAAGAAACAGATGAATAATGGTGATAAAAATGCAAAATGTATATGATTACTTATTAAATGAATTAGTATTAAAAGATGGGGATATTATTGTATTAGGCAACTCATATGGACCTGATTCAATGGCTTTATTAGATATTTTATTAAAGATAAAAAAGAAAAAAAATATATCTATTATTGTAGCTCATGTTAATCATAATGTTAGAAAAGAAAGTGCCAAAGAAAAAGAGGACATCGAAGAATTTTGTTCTAAAAATGAATTGGTATTTGAAAGTATGATTATTGAACAATATGGTGATGACAACTTTGAAAATGAAGCTAGAAATATTAGATATAATTTTTTTGAGGATTTAATTCACAAATATAAAGCTAATTATTTGTTTACTGCCCATCATGGTGATGATCTAATTGAAACTGTTCTTATGAGGATATCTAGAGGATCTACTTTAAAAGGATATTCAGGTTTTAGTAAATTAATAGATATGGGTGATTATAAAATAGTTAGACCTATGATATTTGTAACTAAAGAAGAAATCTTAGAATATAATAAGAAAAATAAAATACCTTATGCTATAGATAAGACTAATTTAGAAAATGAACATACAAGAAATAGATATAGACATATAGTATTACCTTTTTTAAAGAAAGAAGATCCTAATATTCATGAAAAATATCTAAAATTTAGTGAGATATTAAGCGAATATGATGAGTATATAAATAAAGAAATTAAAAGAACTATTTCTAAAGTATATAAAGATGGGGTATTAGATATTCCTAAATATTTAGAGTTAGACCCATTGATTCAAAAGAAAATAATATATAAAATATTAGAGGATATATATAAAGATGACTTAATGGTTATTAATGATAATCATGTTAAATTGATTAAGATGTTAATTAAATCAAAAAAGGCTAATTCTTTTGTATATTTACCTAATAATAATAAAGCAGTTAAATCATATGATAAGATTTATATAACTGATAAAGTAAAAGAAAATATTGATTATAATATTGAAATATTAGATTATGTAGAATTACCAAATAAACATTCTATTTCTAAAATAGATGAGATAGATAGTAACAACAATAATGTATGTAGAATATCTAATGATGATATTGTATATCCTTTATATGTAAGAACAAGGAAATATGGTGATAAAATGTATCTTAAGAAGGTAAATGGCAGTAGAAGAGTTAAAGATATATTTATAGATGCTAAAATACCTAAAGAAGATAGAGATATGTGGCCTATAGTAGTAGATTCTTGTGATAAAGTTATTTGGATTCCTGGTATAAAAAAATCTAAATTTACTAAACAAAAAAATGAATCTTATGATATAATACTTAAATATGACTAACGAGGAGGAATTTGAATGAAGAAAAGAAATATTAGACAGGGTGTATTACCTTATGTATTTCTAATATTATTTGTTGTTGTAGTATATTTTATTTTTAGTACAATGAATAAAAAAGTTAATACTTTAACTTATGATGAATTTATAAAAGATCTTAATGCAGGTGAAGTAACTGAACTTGAAATAACACCTAAAGAAAGAAGTGCAGTTTATACTTTATCTGGAAAGTTAAAAGGATATGAAGAAAATGAAACATTTACTTTAAATGTTCCATATACTGATGCCGTAATTGATGATATTTTAAATGAAGAAGAAGATGGAAAATTAGGATTTAAGTTAAGTACTAAAGCTGATCCTGATGGAAGTACATTATTATTAGTTCTTGTAAATATAGTTCCATATGTAATTTTAATAGGAATAGCATTATGGTTCTTTACTAGACAAGTAAATGTTAATTCTAAATCAATTGATTTTGGTAGAAGTAAAGCTAGATTAAGTAATGGTGAAGGTGGAGTTACATTTAAAGATGTTGCTGGACTTACTGAAGAAAAAGAAGAAGTTAGTGAACTTATTGATTTCTTAAAAGAACCAAAGAAATTCCAAGCAATGGGTGCTAGAATACCTAAAGGTGTATTATTGGTAGGACCTCCAGGAACTGGTAAAACTTTATTAGCTAAGGCTGTAGCTGGAGAAGCTAATGTACCATTCTATTACATAAGCGGTTCTGATTTCGTAGAATTATTCGTAGGAATCGGAGCTAGTCGTGTTAGAGATATGTTTAAACAAGCTAAACAAAACGCTCCATGTTTAATATTTATTGATGAAATAGATGCAGTAGGTAGACAAAGAGGTACTGGTTTAGGTGGAGGACATGATGAACGTGAACAAACACTTAACCAATTATTAACTGAAATGGATGGCTTTGGAACTAATGAAGGTATTATAGTTATAGCAGCTACAAACAGAGCAGACGTACTAGATCCAGCATTATTAAGACCTGGAAGATTTGATAGACAAGTTACAGTTAATTTACCAGATATTAAAGCAAGAGAAGAAATATTAGCAGTTCATGCTAGAAATAAAGTTTTAGGAAAAGGAGTTACACTTTCTAACTTAGCAAAACGTACTCCAGGATTTAGTGGAGCTGATCTTGAAAACTTATTAAATGAAGCTGCATTACTTGCTGTTAGAAGAAATAAAGAAAATATAACTATGGCAGAAATTGATGAAGCAACAGACAGAGTTATGATGGGGCCTGCTAAAAAGACTAAAAAATATACTGAAGAAGAAAGAAGAATGGTTGCATACCATGAAGCAGGACATGCAGTTATTGGTATTAAGTTAGATGATGCTAGTGATGTTCAAAAAGTAACTATTATCCCTAGAGGAAGAGCTGGTGGATATAACTTAATGGTTCCAAAAGAAGAAAAATATACTGCTAGTAAGAAAGAATTACTTGAACAAATTACAGGTTTATTAGGTGGTCGTGCTTCTGAAGAATTAAACTTCAACGAAATATCAACTGGAGCTCATAACGACCTTGAAAAAGCTACTAAGATAGCTAGAGCAATGGTTACTGAATATGGAATGAGTGATTTAGGTTTAGTTCAATTAGAACAAGAACAAGGAGAGGTATTCTTAGGAAGAGATTATACTAAGAGTAGAAACTTCTCTAATGAAGTAGCTCATGAAATAGATATGGAAATGAAGAAAATTATGGATAACTGTTATGATCAAGCTAAGAAGATTCTTTCTGAAAATAAAGATTTAGTTACTTTAATAGCTGAATCATTATTAGAATATGAAACATTAACAAAAGAACAAATTGAGTTCTTAGTAGAAAATGGACATATGCCTGAAGTTGAAACATTAAGTGATTTCAATGTAACTGAATTAAAGTCTAGAGCTAAAATGGCTGGAGTTAAAGGATATAACAAGATGACTAAAGAAGAGTTAATTGAAGCTTTAGATAATTTAGATAAGGAAAAAGAAGAACAAGAAGAAGAATAATATCTTCTTTTTTTATTTATATATTTTTGTTATAATTTGCGTAGGTGATTTTCTATGTGGAAAATAGGTAATATAGAGATAAATAGTAGAGTTGTTTTAGCTCCTATGGCAGGTATATCTAATTCAGCTTTTAGAAGAATTGCAAAAGAGATGGGTTGTGGATTAGTATATGCTGAAATGGTCAGTGATAAAGCAATTACTTATAAAAATAAAAAGACAATAGATATGTTACAAATGACTGAGGACGAAAGACCTATAGCTCAACAAATATTTGGTAGTGATGTTGATTCTTTTGTAGAAGCAGCAAAATTTATATATGAAAATATGAAACCGGATATTATTGATATTAATATGGGGTGTCCTGTTCCTAAAGTATCTATTAGAGCTCAAGCTGGATCTGGTTTATTAAAACATCCTGAAAAGATAAAAGAAATAGTATCTGCAGTTGTTAAAAGTGTTCCAATCCCAGTAACAGTTAAAATAAGAAGTGGTTGGGATAAAGATAGTATAAATGCTGTTGAAGTAGCAAAAATATGCGAAGAAGCAGGTGCTAGTGCCATAACAGTTCATGGAAGAACAAGAAGTCAAGGATACTCTGGTAAAGTAGATTTAGATATTATAAAAAAAGTAAAAGAAAGTGTATCAATTCCAGTTATAGGTAATGGGGATGTTGTAGATATAGAAAGTGCTAAAAAGATGTTAGACTATACTGGAGTAGATGCTATTATGATAGGTAGAGGTTCTTTGGGTAATCCATGGATTTTTAAAGAGTTAAATGAATATTTTGAAAAAGGTATAATTATACCAAAACCAACTCCTCAAGAAAGAATAGATATGATCTTTCATCATATGGATTATTTAAAAGAGATAAAATCTGAAAAAATAGTATGTTTAGAGCTAAGAACTCATATTGCATATTATATAAAAGGGCTTAAAGATGCATCTTTTTATAAAAATAAAATATATCAAACTAAGTCAATAAATGATATAATTTTATTATTAAATGAGTACAGGAAAGAGTTAGGTGATTAATGTGGCAAGTCCAATGAAAAGAATAGGAGCTTATGTAATAGATATTTTAATTGTACTAATATTAGTTCAATTATTAAGTATGTGTTTCCCAACTTCAGCAAAAACTAATAAACAAGCAGAAGATTATTTAAATTTAGTTGAAGAAATGGTAAGTAATGAAAAAACTTCAGATGAGAATATGGAAAAACTTGAAAGTCTTTCATATGATATTTCTAAAAGTGGAGTAGTACAAAGCGGAGTAGCTATTGGATTATATTTTGTTTATTTCGTAGTAATACAAACATATAATAATGGGCAAACTTTAGGCAAACGTTTATTAAAGATAAGGACTGTTGATTCTAAAACAAAAGATAAACCTAAGTTCTTACAAATATTTATAAGAAGTTTATTTATATACTCAATATTATCTAATACACTTGATTTATTGGCAATTATAGTATTAAATAAGAGTCACTATTTAAGTATTAGTAATTATATATCTTCATTATATATAATTGTATTATTTATATGTTTTATAACTATTCTTAGAAGCGATAGAATAGGTTTACATGATAAATTTGCACATACATTAGTTATAGATGATGAAGAAGAGGAAGAAGAAAATACTAAATCAAAACAATGGAATGATAATATTAATGAAATTACTAAAAAGAAATCAAATCCAAGATTAAAAAATCATACAAGTGCAAAGGAGAAGAAATAATATGAATGAATATACAGAACAAGAACAAGTAAGACGTAGTAAGATGGAAGATATTAGAGCAAAGGGAATGGATCCTTTTGGTCATAGATTTGATAGAGATAGCTTTGCTAAAGACATAAAAGAAAAATATAAAGATGTAGAACATGATGCTTTTGAAAATATGGATGATACTGCTACTGTTGCAGGAAGAATTATGTTTATAAGAAAAATGGGTAAAGCATCTTTCTTTACTATTCAAGATAAGACAGATACTATTCAAATATATATTTCAATAAATGATATTGGTGAAGATAATTATAATTTGTTTAAAACTGCTGATATTGGTGATATAGTTGGTGTTCATGGAAAAATAATGAAGACAAAAACTGGTGAAGTAACTATTAAATGTTTAGAATATACTCATTTAGTAAAAGCAT
>CACYBN010000077.1 GCA_902772675.1 uncultured Erysipelotrichaceae bacterium | reverse complement strand
CAAATATAGGCCAATAAGCTTCTTGATGGATATCATCATCTATCATCTCTGGAATAATTAAACTAATAAAATCAATAATAATATCTATATCTATTCCTTCATCTAAATCATATTTTAAGAAAGGTAATTCCTTTACTTCATCAATTCTACCATTTTGTAATAAATCTTTTATATATACAATTTTTTCTTCATTACTTAAATCAGTAGAATAAATTCTATATTTAGAAAACTCACCAGTTATACAATATAGTCTTCTTAAAGCAGGATTCTTTTCAAAATCTTCTCTTGTTAATTCAACTTTCTCTAATGCTTCATTAGCAATAAAAACATCTATATTAGATGTAATTAACTTTATAACATTAGGATCATGTTCTACTGCAGTTTCAACAATATTTGAACCTGCTAAAAGAATAGGATAATTAATAATATTCTCATATGTTGCTACAAATCCAGTATTATTAACTCTTTTATCATAGTATTCTACTTGATCACCAGATAATAAAGGTGCTACTATTAAAATCATTCTAGGATCTGTTGATAATAATCTTTCTATAGTTCTTGTATCAATATAATTTACTAGTTCTGGATTATTTATAAAATCATCTACTTCTGCTCTAAATCCATTTTCTACTGAAGATCTAGTATATTGTCTTTTTTGTTCTTCAGTTAATTTCTCAAAAGGTATTTCTTTAATTAATTTTGGATCTTCACTTAACTTTGAAAGTATATAATTAGTTAATCTCAATAGAGATGGATGTTTCATGAATAGATTTTTATCTAATCTAATATTTCTATTATTTAATATAGTTATAGTATCTCTAATATCATTTTCGTTATTTAAAATATCATTTATCATATCATCGATAAAACTAAGTAGTCTTTCTAACTCTTCGGAAATCATATCATCACATCCTATAAAAATATTTTACCACAAAAAAAGATTTTTAATATTAAAAACCTTTTTCTTTATCTTTTTTTATTTTTTCTTCTTTAGAATATATACATCCACAATAATCTTGTCTATATAAATTATATTCATTTGATAGTTCAATACTTCTTCTATAACCATTTTTCTTTTTAAAATCAGAGTATAAATATTTAATTCCATATTTATTACTTAGTTCTTCTCCAATTTCATTTAATTTCTTAGAATTTTTATAAGGACTTATAGAAAGAGTTGTTCCAAAATAATCATAATTATTTTCTTTAGCATATTTAGCGCTTTCTTCTAGTCTTAATCTATAACATTTAAAACATCTTTCTCCACCTTCAGGGCAATCTTCTAATCCCTTAGATATATTTATAAATTCATTATAATCATATCTACCTTCAATTAATTCTAATTTATTTTCGTGTGGAATTTCTTTAATTAATCGTTCTATTTCTTTTAATCTTTTTGTAAATTCTTCTTGTGGAGAAATATTAGGATTATAATAAAGTATTGTTATATCAAAATATTTATTAAGATATTCTATAACATAAGATGAACATGGTCCACAACAAGCATGAAGTAATAACTTAGGAGTTTTACCTTCTTCTTCTTTTAATATTTTCTCAAGTTCTAATTGATAGTTCATCTTTTCCCCTTCTTTCTCTAATTTTAATCTTTAGTTAATTTCTTTACTTTTTGTTCATAGACAACTTCTTGAGATCCATCATCATTATTTCTATATAAACTAAAGCAACGATTATTATCAACAGTCTCATCAGATACAAAAAGCGTACCTGGTTGACCACGTAATAATCTAAATTTAGTTTCTGCTTTACTTAACATTCTTTCAGTAATAGCCATTACTCCTCTAGCACCAGTAGATTCTTTTACTGCTCTTTCTGCAATTCTATGATATGCAGAATCATCTACTACTAAAACAACATTATCTACTTTCTTATATGCCTCTCTAGAGACTGATAAATTAGATATTGGAGATTGAGCTATTCTAACAAAATCACCATATCCTAGTTGTCTGACTACCACTCTTTCTTTAAATCTACCAATAAACTCTGCTTTTACTCCAGCTTTTTTCAAATCCTCATCTGTTATTTCTACAAAACCAGCTTCAATTTGTTTTTTCCTTTCTTCTTGTTTATCATCAACTGTTGCAAAACCTACAGTTTTAGGAAGTTTTAATTTTGACTCTACTATTTCAGAAAATGCTCCAGTCGCTACAAAAGTAATATTACTTAAATCTATATCTACAGCTTCTTTATAATAATTAGGTTTATATGTATAAAATCTTCCTCCAATTACACCTAGAAGCTCATCTGCAATAGATCCTTTTCCTGTTCCTTTATTCATTATTTTATCAACTTCATCTAAAACTATTACTCCACCTAAGGAAGCTTTTTCAGGACCACCTGCATTAATTACAAAGGATTCAATAATGTCTCCGATTGATTTACCTGCTAATCCAGTGTCTGATAATTCTGCCAAATTAGCAACTGTATATGGAATACCTAATTCCTTACATACTAGAGATGGAATTGATGTTTTACCACATCCAGTTGGCCCTACAATCAACATATTCTTTTTCTTAGTAGGATAATCTCTATATCTGTTATTTGAATATAATAAATTTATAAATGCCTCTACAACAGGATCTTGCCCAATGATTTTTGTTTGAATGTCTGCTATAAGTTCTTCTGGATCAAAATCCACTTTTTTATCATATTCTTCTCTAGCAGCATCTAATGCTTCAGTACTTGCTTTTGCTTGTTCTCCAGTTAGCATTCGCATTACATCTTCAACAGTAGCATTTTCTCCTAATTGAGACATATTTACTTGATATGCATTAGTTCCAACTTGTTTTAAAGCGCCTGATTGCATTAATAATCCTAAATTAGTATCAGGACTCATTGGATATCCAAAATCTCCTGTTTGAATTGATTCTAAATCATTCAGAGTTAATTCAATTAATGGTTTTGAATAAACCTTTTCTTCTCTTTCTATAGCACCTGATGCAGTAGAAAAATCTGATCCTATATCAACCATTCTATATAATCTAAGAGTTTCTTCATCTAAATACATAAATACATGCTCTTGTAAATAACTATTATATGTAGATAGTAATACATAACTAGATACTTTTCTAAAATATTCCATTACAGCATCAAATTTAAGTCCTTGGAGTTCTTCATCTGTTCCTTCAAAATCTTTAAACATTTCTGGATATTCAGTAATTAAAGCATCTTCAGATATAGGAAAAGCAAAATATAAACCACTTTTTAATAATTCTATTTCTTCATCAGTTAAATCTGTAGTATCTACTCTTTCTACTCTTTCT
>CACYBN010000076.1 GCA_902772675.1 uncultured Erysipelotrichaceae bacterium | reverse complement strand
TATTATTGTATTTTAAATGTAATTAGTTCATATCTATATAAGAATGAAATAAGAGATTTATCATATGAAATAATAGATAAACCTGGAGAGAAACCAAAACATGAAATAGAAGTAGCTGAAGAAGAGTAGGAGGTATTTATGTTACAAAATATTTTATTTGTAGTATTAATAATATTTCTAATAGTATTAATTATTATAGGTATTAAATTAATATTTATCTTAGATGAAGTAAATCAAAGTTTAGAAGATGTAAATAAAAAATTACATTCTTTAGATGGAGTATTTGACATGATTGAAAAGACAACAGATTTTTTTGATGATGTTAAATATAAAACAAGTGTAAAAGTTGCAAAATTTGTTAATAAATTTAGAAAGAGAAAGGAAGAAGATTATGAATAGAAGAACAAGAAGAACTATAAATTTTGTTGTTGGTTTAGGTATCGGAGGTGCATTAGGAGTTTTATTCGCACCAAAGAGTGGTAAAGAAACAAGAAAAGATTTAAAGAAGAGTTATGATAAATTAGTTCAAAAAGTTAAAGAATTAGATGCTGAAGAAGTAAAAGAAAGTATTTTAGATAAGATAGAAGAAATTAAAGCTACTCTTCAAGATCTAGATAAAGAAAAAGTTTTAGATATTGCTGCAGTTAAAGCAGAACAATTAAAAGAAAAATGTGAAGACTTAGTTAACTATACTAAAGAGAAAGCTACTCCAATAGTTGAAAGATATGCTGAAGAAGTAAGAGAAGGAGCTATTAAGGTTACTAAGCAAGTTCTAAAGAAATTAGAAGACAAATAATAGTAAAGAAGACTATAAAATAAGTTATTTTATAGTTTTTTTTATTTGTAGATGATACAATTATTATAGTATGGAGTGTTTAAATGATTAAATATTTATTATTTATTAATGCACTAGGATTTATAATATGTCTATTTGATAAAATTTTAGCTATTAGACATGAGTTTAGAGTAAGTGAAAAAACATTAATACTAATTTCTTTTTTAGGAGGATGTTTTGGATTTTATCTAAGCATGATAATATTTCATCATAAGACTAATAAAAAGAAATTTTATAAATATATATATTTATCAATAATATTATGGATAATTGCTTTAGGAGGAATTTGTTATGAATTTACAAGGTAAAACTATACAAGAAGTAATGGAATTAATGAGAAATGGACTTATTAGTACTGCTGATTTATATAATTATGTATCTACATTGAGTCCCAATAGTATTCCAGCACATGATTTTCAAGTATTTATGAATGAAGCTGGTAAGTATGTAGAAAAAGCTAAAGTAAGAAAAGCAGCACAAGCTGGTGAAGTTAGAACTTCTGTTGATGGTACAGTTGTAGCTACTAAAGAACAAATTCAAGCAGAGAAAAAAGCAGTTGAGGAAGCAGAAGAAAGACAAGCTGAAGAAGAAAATGCTAAAGTTGAAGAAAGCGAAGAAATTCCTGTAACAACTGAAGATACAGCAGTAGAAACATATGAAGAACTTCCAGAACAAGAGATGGTTACAAAAAATATAGAGGAACAAGCTCCTACTGAAGCATCTGAAATATTTTATTCTGAAAATATAGATGATTCTAGAAGTGTTTCAGAAGTAATGAGATCAACTGAAAAGTATGCGATTACATCAGGTATGGATCCCGAAATTTCTAATACTCCAAGTAGAGGTGCTAGTATTTCATTTAAATTAGATGCTGCTAGTAAGACATATCTAGATCATTTAATTAGTGAATTTTCTAACTTTGAAGGTATCAATTTAGAGTTTAAAAGACAAGGTACAACTAGTGATGAATTTTTTACTATATCAGTACCATTTGATAATTTAAGTATGGAGGAGTTTGATCAAAAAGTAAAAAATACTTTTGATGCAATAACTGCTACTATACAAAGTACTAGAAAAGATATAGATTATGAACATAATATGTCGCCTAGTATGAAAAAAGTAAAAGATAGATTTTCAAATGATGATCCAGATATAATGGGAGATTTTATAATTGGATATATAAAAGATGATGGAAGAGATACTTATTATGTAGTAGCAGATAATTCTAAAGAAGCAGAAGAATATGCTAGAAGCATTGGATTTAGTATAAGAAGAGATAATGGTGGAGGTATTTATGAAATGGATACTCCTCACTCAATAGGTACTAAATTTGAAGAAACTGCTGTTGATTTATCTAAGGAAACAGATGTTGGTAAATATGGAGTATCTGATTTAAATATATATGGATCACTTTCAATAGATGGACAAATTAGTACAGTAACTAATTTTATAGAAACAAGTGGACCTGAAGAAATGTCTCAAGTAGAAATATTAATTCCTTCAGACAATCCAAATCAAAGAGTAGTTAATCTAAATAGTAGTTCAAGCCCTAATCAAACATTGGTATTTACTGATGCAGAAAAATTTGATAAAGAAATTATTCCTACTATAATTAATACATTTGCTACTACTAATGAAGATTGTGCAAATAATATGCAAATAACTG
>CACYBN010000075.1 GCA_902772675.1 uncultured Erysipelotrichaceae bacterium | reverse complement strand
TTCATCTAAAATACCATATCCCTCAACTTTAGTAGAACTTACTGAAGTAAAGAAACTAATTAAACTATCTATAATCATATCTTTATATTCATGTATCTCTTCTTTTGATAAACTATCTACTGTTTTACCTTTTAATTCTCTAAAAATTGCCATATCAGCTTCAGAATAATATAATTCTTTTAAATATGCTGAATCGGCAAAACTATAAAGCCTTAATTCATTATCTCTATGAAAAGAATTAGTCATATAAAACTTAGCAAATAAAGTACCATTATTTCTAGTAACTACTTTAAATACTTTATTACTTGTTTCACTAATTAATTTAATAGATAAAACATCATCATCTATAACACTTTTTATCTTATTTTTATAATCCATAAACCCTCCATTAATTATTACTCATCAAAAACATATTCACTTTCACATGTTAAATTTATTTTTAATTCTTTTAAAGTCTTCTTATCTCCATCAGATAATATATATGTTGAATGAGCTTCACTACCTGATAACTTATTTAAACATCCTAATGCTCTTTCTGTAATTGGATTAGTTGCAGAACAAATACTAAGAGCAGTTAATACTTCTGGTAAAGTTAACTTAGTATCATCTCCGAGCTGCTGTTTTAATTGTAACATAGGTTCAAGTACAGCAGGAGATAATAATTTAATATCATCAGGTATTTTACTTAAATATTTAATTGCATTTAAAACAACACTACTAGCAGGAGTTAAAATATCAGTTTGTTTTCCAGTAATAATCTTTTTATTTACTTTAATTGCAATAACTGGAACTCCTTCTTTATCTCTCTTTTTTAAAGCAGGTTCTACTACATCTAAATAATTTTCATTTATATTAAGACTATTCATCAATAATCTTATTTTTTTATAAGTATCTTCATCTGTTAAACCTAATTTATAATTATTCATTTCATTATAATAACGTCTTACTATTTCTCTTTTAGATGCTTCTTCTACTACATCATTATCTGTTATACAAAAACCAACCATATTAACACCCATATCAGTTGGTGAATTATATAAATCTTTTTTAGACATTTTATTTAAAATACTTTTAAGTACAGGAAATAATTCTATATCTCTATTATAATTAACTGCAGTTTCACCATATTTTTGTAAGTGGAAAGGATCAATCATATTAACATCTTTTATATCTGCAGTAGCAGCTTCATAAGCTAAATTAACTGGGTGCTTTAAAGGTAGATTCCATACAGGAAATGTTTCAAATTTTGCATAACCAGCATTAATCCCTCTTTTATTCTCGTGATATATTTGGGATAGACAAGTTGCTAATTTACCAGAATTGGGTCCTGGAGCATTTACCAAAATAAGTGGCTTTGTTGTTACGATATATGGATTAGCTCCATATCCTTCTTCACTTACTATGGTATTAACATCTGTTGGATATCCTTTAGTAAATCTATGTATATAGGTTTTTATACCATTTCTATTTAATTTCTTAATAAATTTATCTACACTTACTTGATTATTATATAAAGTAATTACAACACTATTTACAGAGAATCCCATTTTTTTAGAATTATTAATTAATTTTAATATTTCCATATCATAAGTAATACCATATTCTCCACGTATTTTACTCTTTTCAATATCACCGGCATTAATACAAAAAATAATTTCTAAATCATTTTTTAATTCCTTAAACATATTTATTTTAGAATCGCTTTTAAAACCGGGTAATACTCTAGAAGCATGAGAATCATCAAATAGTTTACCTCCTACTTCTAGATATAATTTATCAAATATTTTAAATCTTTCACGTATTTTAGCACTTTGTGTTTTTACATATTTATCATTGTCAAATCCTTTTTTCATATATATCACCTACCATTAAAATTATATCATATTAAAAACTCATTTATTTTTTCTTTTTACTTATACTTATATAACTATTTAGAATAACAATAAAAAAGAAGAATTAATCATCTACTTTTTTATTTTCTAATTTATCAGCAAGTTTCTTTAGTTCTGGATCATCTGATATATCTGCGAACTTTCTTGCCATAGTTTTATTATTTTTAACTATTTTCTTTATAGTTAAATCATTAGCTTTATCATTAGCTAGTCTTAGATTTCTATCACTACTTAGTAATTCTTCTTTAGTCCTGTTTAACATAGCAATAGTCTTATCTATATCTTCGATAGCTTTATTAAATTTAGATGATGCTAGTTGATAATTTTTTGAGAAAGAATCTTTGAATTTATTCATGTTCTCTTCAAAATTAGATATATCTATATTTGTATTTCTAAGTTCTAAGAACTGTTTCTTATATTGTAATGCATTAAGATTAGCACTTCTAAGTAATGTAATAATACTAATAAATGATTGAGGTCTAATTACATACATCTTTTCATATTTATGAGAAACATCTGTTATACCAGAATTATAAAAATCATTATCTTTTTCAAGTAAGGAAACAAGTACTGCATATTCACAATTCTTTTCTTTACGATCTTTATCTAACTCTTTAAAGAAATCTTCATTCTTATGTTTAGTTGAAGTCTCATCATTCTCATTTTTCATTTCAAACATAATGGAAACTATTTCAATACCATCTTCATCATAATCTCTATAGATGAAATCTCCTTTAGATCCAGTTTTAGCATCATTATCTTTTTCAAAATAAGCTTTAGGAAATAAAGGTCTCAATCTATTAAATTCAATATTACAATGTTGCTCTAGTGTTTCTCCGACCATCTTAGTAGATAGAGATGTTTTTAAATCTTTATAATATTCTATTATTTCATCTTTTTGTTTTATCTTATCATTATAACTATCTTTAATAGTTTTTTCTTTTAATTCATATTCTTTTGAATTTAATAATAATTTATTTTGTAATTCTCCAATATTCTTGTCTCTTTCTGATACTGCTTTTTCTATAGCTAATTTATTTTCTGTATCTTTTATTTTTAAATTACTATTTAAATTATTTATATCTGTTTTTAATCTATTAATTTCATCAGAATATTTCTTTTCTATATTTAAAGTTACTTCTTTAATTTCTGATTCTTTTTCTTTATTATTTATATCAAGTTTATTTTTTAATTCAACTATTTCTAATTTAAGTTTATTCTCTTCTTCTAAATATTTCTTTTCTATTTCTGATTCAGATAATTTCAAGGCATTTTCTTTATCTAGTTTATATTGATTCTCTATTCTTTTCATTTCTTCATCAAATTCATGATTTCTAACTTGCTTTAAGATAGATTCAAAATTATCTTCATCTATTTGAAATGTTGTACCACACTTAGGACATTTTATTTCATGCATATTATTTATCGTCATCCCTCTCATTTTCAAAGTCTATATCCATTAATAATAATTGAGTTATTTTCTCTCTTTGTTCTTTTATTTCACTTAAATTATATATAATTGAATCAAAAGATTCCCATAGAGAAAATGAAAATAAAAAGGCAAATATTTCTGAAGGAATATCATTATCATTAAAAATTATAAAATAAAAATATATTAATAAACTAACAAATCCAATTACTAACATATTAATTGCTTTATTACGTGTTTTTTTATACTCTCTTTGAATTTTATATAATTCAATAGAATAATGTTCTTTAAATAAATGCTTAATCATTCCTTCTTCTTTTGAAGTAAATTCATATCCTAAAATATGTAAATTAATAGGAATATCACATTCTAACATTTCTATTTTTTCTTCGACAAATTCATATATATCATTTTCTAAATCAATTTGATTTTCTACTGTCCATGAATCGAATATTTCATCTCTTTCACCAATATTTAAATATACATCAGCATCTTTATCTAAAGTAGTATATTCATTTTTCATATATTCAGCTAAATATTCTTTATTAGAATAAGTTTTTATTTTTTCTTTCATTTTTCTTTTAAAATCATTCAAATTATCACATCCTAATAATAGTATAACAAAAAAAAGATTAAATGTTTCATTTAATCTTTATTTTCTTCAACTTTATCTTGAATATCTTCGATTGAATCTACTTGTCCTAAGATTTCTCCAGTTTCTGGAGTATATTTTTCATCATTTTTTTTCATTTCTTCTTCATGTATTAATACATTATAAGCAACTTTTCCTACTTTAGTTTTAGGAAGTTCATCTCTAAATTCATAAGCTGTTGGCCATGAATAACGAGCTAGATTCTTTTCTATTCTATCTTTTATTGATGCTAAAACCTCTTCTTGATCTTTAGCACTATCTTTTAATACTATAAACGCTTTTGGAGCAGTTACTTTATATGGATGTGGTATTCCAATTACACAAGACATTCTTACATTAGGATCAGAATCAATAACATTTTCAATGTTATTAGGATATACACAATAACCAGAAGTAATTATCATACGTTTAATTCTTCCTTTAAAGAAAATATATCCATCTTCATCCATATATCCAGAATCTCCAGTATGTAACCATACATAACCATCTTTATGTTTTCTAAGAGTTTGTTTAGTTTCTTTTCTATTATTAATATAACCATCCATAACAGTAGGTCCAGTAATAACAATTTCACCCTCAGTACCATATGGAACTTCTTTTTCAGTACCAATATCTACGATCTTATAATAAGTATCAGGATAAGGTATTCCAATACTTCCAGGTTTATAATGATTAATTGGAGATAAGCAAGAGGCTGCACAACATTCAGTTAATCCATATCCCTCTCTTAAAGTAGAACTTGAATGATGGTCTATTAACCATTGGTCAAATTTCTTTTTTAATTCTGGTGATAAAGAATCTCCTCCAGAAATAACTGTTTTAATATAACTTAAATTCATCTTATCAAAACCTTTATTATTAGTCATTGCTTCAAATAAAGTTGGAACTCCGATTAATAAATTAGGTTCATATTTTTTCATAATTTTATCAAAAGTTTTGGCATTGAATTGAGGTAATAATACACTTTCTCCTCCAAAATATTGAACACAATGTATACATACAGTTAATCCAAAACCATGAAATATTGGCATTATAGCTAAACATTTATCTTTATCATTTAAATTAGCACATCTTTCATAGTTTTGCATGGCACCAGCATTTAGATTTAAATTAGTTAATTTAACTCCTTTAGGAGTACCAGTAGTACCACCACTATATAGAATAGCTGCTACTTCTTTACCAGTAAATTCATCATTAATTTCTTTAGTATAAGATTTACCTAAAGCTATAAAATCTTTCCATCCTATTCTATTTTTATTATTTTCAATAATAATATTATTTAAATAGTTTAATGGATTAAATGACTTAATTGCTTTTGGAACATTACTAGCAGTATATAAAGATTTCATCATTTTAGGCATTGATTCTGCAACACTAACAGTAATTACTTTCTTTACTTTAGTATCATCTATAATATGATTAACTTTATTAAAAGTAAAATCTATAGTAATTAACCATGTACTTTTAGATACTTTTAAATAGTCTCTAATTTCATTTTCAGCAGATAAAGGATGGATCATACTAGCAATAGCACCTATTTTATTAACTGCATAAAAAGATATTACTCCTTCTGGAGTATTAGGCATACATATAGATACTACATCTTTTTCTTTAACACCTAATGCTTTTAAAGAACGAGCTACTTCGTCGATTTGTTTTAAAAAATCATGGTAAGTTACTCTATTTCCATAATAGTTATAACTATAATTGTTTAAATGCTTAGAAGCAGTATATTCAATTAATTTATAAGCTGAGAAATTTGGATATTCCAAATGACTCTTCTCATTATCATAAAACTTAACCCATGGAGCTTTTAATTTCTTTGCCATACAAATCACCTAAAGAACATTATACTAAAAAATAGCCTTTTTTTAAATAAATCTTTAATATTTACAAAAAAAATGACTTTATAGTACTAAAAAAAGAAAAGACTTTCACATAAATGAAAGCCATGAAAGACAAAAAAACAAGACTCTCACTTACGTAAAAGTCTTTTTCATTAAATTAGTTCCAGGTAATAATACCAAATCTGACGGAATCAATTCATCATTCGATGAGAACTACTCCCTTTTCTTGGCTCTGTATAATAACACAAAACCTTAAAAAGTCAAAGAATATAGAATAAATACTAGAACAAATGTATTTATTTAACGTTTTTATTAATTAATTTTATATATTCTTCGTATGTTCTTTTAGATATTTCTTTCCATGAAAGAGCTAAATCTCTATGAGCATTTATACCTATTTCTTTTAATTTATCTTTATCATTTATAATTTCTATTAATCTTTCAGTAAATAAATCAATATCATTTGGAGCAGTAAATCCGTTTACATTATTAGTTACAGTATCACTAGTTACAGAACCCTCTATAAACATAGTAGGAGTATATTGAGAAGCTGCCTCTATTTGAACTAAACTAGATGCATCAAATAAAGATGCAAATAAGAATAAATCTGCTCTAAAATAGATTGATTTTAATAATTCACGATCTGTTATTTTACCTGTGACAATAACATAATCATCCATCTCATATTCTTTTATTTTCTTTTTCAATTCATCAATATCTGGTCCTATTCCTACATAGAACATTTTAAATTTATAATTCTTTTCTTTTAATTTCTTCAATACTTCTAAGATAAAGAAAATATTCTTAATACTTATAATTCTACCTACAAATAAGAATACTAATTCATCTTTGGATATATTATATTTTTTATTTATTACTTTGATTGCTTTATTAGGGCTTTCTACTGTTTTCATATCTGTTCCATTATAAATAACTACTGGTTCATATTTATAACCAAATTTTTTATAAACATTTACCAAAGCGTGATTTACTGCGATACATTCATCACATTTATTATATGGTCTTATTATATTTTTAATTGCAATTTTACTTAATAAATTAAATTTTAAATATTTCTTAAATTCAAAATCAAATCTAGTATGCATCGTAGCTACTAC
>CACYBN010000074.1 GCA_902772675.1 uncultured Erysipelotrichaceae bacterium | reverse complement strand
TCATATTTCTTTAAAAAGATTTCACTAGTAAGTCTTCTTCTATGATGTCTTTTCTTAGGCCATGGATCTGAAAAATTCAAATATACTGTAGATACTTCTTTATCAAATACTTCATCTATATCTAAAGCATCCATTCTAACAAATATTAAATTTTTAGGTCTTTCTACTACTTTTTCAATAGCTTTAGCCATTACACTATCAAATTTTTCTATACCAATAAAATTAATATCTGGATATCTTAAAGCATTTTCTAAAATAAAATCTCCTTTACCCATACCTATTTCTACATATATAGGATTATTATTAGAAAATAACTCTTTCCATTTACCTTTATATTTAAAAGGATCTCTTATTAGAAACTCACTATTAGATAGTATTTCTTCTTTGTTTTTTACATTTCTAAGTCTCATGAAATCACCTATACTTATTTTAACAATATTCCTAATAAAATCAAGGTTTTTAAACATATCAGTCAATTGCTTTTTTAATTTATATAAGGTATACTTTTTATAGAGTTAGGGAGTGTAACAATGAAATTTGTAAGTGATATAGAAAAGAAAAAATATGAGACATTTGTAAAGAAGCATCCAAAAAGTCACTTTTTACAAAGCTATGCATGGGGACAATTCTCATATGTAGCAAGAAAACTTATTCCTCATTATGTGGGAATAGTAGATGATAAAGGTAAGCTAGTATGTGCTACTCTACTATTAGAAAAGAAATTACCATTAGGTTATTCTTATTTTTATGCACCAAGAGGGTTTGTAATAGATTTTTATGATAAAGATTTATTAAAAGAATTTACTAATGAATTAAAAAAATATGTAAAAAATGAAAAAGCAATATTTATAAAAATTGATCCTGATATCATATGGAAAGAATATGATTATAAAGATGAAGAAGTTAAATTGGATAAAGATCCTAAAGAAGCATTTAACAATCTTAAATCTTTAGGATATAAACATCTAGGATTTACTAAAAACTTTGAAACTATGCAACCTAGATATAGTTTTAGGATAGATTTTAATCAAGATATAGATACAATCCAATCAAAATTTAATACAACAACTAAACAAAGAATTAGAAAAGGTTATGCACTTAATCCTGATATTAGAAAAGGTACTATAGATGATATTGAAGAATTCAATCATTTAATGGAATTAACTGAATCTAGAAAAGATTTCCTATCACATGATTTAGACTATTATAAAAATCTATATAAAATATATACCAAAGATAATGATATAGCTCTTTATATGGGTAGTATAAACTGTGATAAGATTATAAAAGTATATAAAGATGAGAAAAATGATAAAGAAAAAGAATTAGATAAATTAAAACAAATAGAAAATCCTAGTAAAAGTAATAAAACTAAGATGAATGAAATAGAAAAAAGATTAGATAAATTAAATGAATATATAGATGAATATACAAAAGCAAAAGAAGAATTTGGAAATGTTATAACTCTAAGTAGTCAATTTGTAATTGAATACGGAAATAAAGCCTGGGTATTATATGCAGGAAATCATAATATATTAACTGATTCTTTTGTAAATTATGCTACTTATTTTGAACATATGAAATATTGTAAAGAAAATGGAATAACTATGTATGACCAATTTGGTACTATCGGAGATTTAAATGAAAAGAATCCTAGATATGGTCTACATATATTTAAAAAGAAATTTGGTGGAGACTATGTAGAATTTATGGGTGAATGGGATTTAATCTTAAATAAAAAAATGTATCTAGCATTTACTAAATTAGTACCACTATATCGTAATACAGTAAGAAAAATTACTAAGCATAAATTAAAAAGGAGAAACCATGAAGATAACTAAATTAACAAGTAAAGAATTTGAAAATTTTGCTAAAAAAAATGAATATGTAACATTCCATCAAAAAGAATCATGGGGAAAATTAAAAGAACAAAACGGATGGAAATATGAACTAATAGGTATGAAAGATAATAAAAAGGTAGTCGCAGCTACTTTACTTTTAGAAAAAGATTTACCTTTAGGATTAAAAATGTTTTATGCTCCTCGTGGATTCCTAATAGATTTTCATAATACTGAACTATTAGATGAATTTGTTAAAGAGATAAAAGAATATCTAAAGACTAAGAAAGCAGCTTTCTTGAAAATAGATCCATATTTGCCGCACTTAGAAAGAGACGTTAATGGAGATGTTGTTGAAGGTGGAATAGATAATTCTGATATAACAGATCATTTAAAGTCTTTAGGATTTATTCATCATGGATATAATATTGATTCTAGTAAAGAATTACAACCTCGATGGATGTTTGTTTTAAATTTAAAAGATAAATCAGTAGATGATTTAATGATGAATATGATTAAACCAACTAGAAAGAATGTTAAACAAACTATTAAATTAGGATTAACTATGGAATTTGTTGGAGAAGATGGACTTGAAGAATTTAAAAAGATAACTGATCATACTGGTGATAGACGTGGATTTATAGATAGACCATTATCTTATTATCAAGAAATGTTTAAATATCTAGGAGATAATATAAAAATACTTTTATGTTATCTAGAACCACAAAAGTCTATAGATTTATATCAAAAAGAAATAGATACTATAAATGGATTCTCTGATATTACACAAAAAAGAAAAGATGAGATAGCTTCATATGAAAAGAAAATAAAAGAACTTAAAGAAGTTCAAGAAAAACATGGAGATAAGATACCACTAGCTGGATCAATGTTTATATCTTGTGAAAAAGAACTATTAAACTTATTTGGTGGTGGATATGATGAATTCATGAAATATGATGCTATGTATGGTATTCAATGGGAAGCTATTAAATATGCTAAAGAAAATGGATATGAATTATATAATTTCTATGGAATTGAAGGTAATTTTAATAAAGAAAATAATCCTATGTATGGAGTATATGAATTCAAGAAAGGATTTAATGGTAAAGTAGTAGAACTTATTGGTGAATTTGATTTACCTATTATTAAATCTAAATATAATTTATATAAAGTAGCTTTCTCTACTTATAAGAGAACTAAAAATACTTTAAAGAAAATAAAAAGATAGAACTTAATGTTCTATCTTTTTCCTTTACCAGTTTCTACTTTAGCATCAGTACCTAAGATATATCTTTTATCCATTTCTTGTCGCAACGCTTCTTCTAAAGTATGAGCAAACTCTATATTACCAAATCGGAATTCTACTTCAGGAGAACTTTGCTCCTCCATCCATTTATTTGCTTTTGATCTTTCATTTTCATCATTCGCATTACCTGCAATCATATGTGGTTTATCATCATATTCGCTTCTTACAAAGATACCTTCTTCAGTATAATAACCACTCATAAATTGAGTTTGTCTTTGTACTTGAACTGGTTCAATATCTGTTAAAGGTGATCTTATACTTTCCATTTCATTCTCAATTATAGCTCTTTCATCTTGAGATAAATCTCCTAAAACTAATTCTTCACATAAATCCATATAACGATCCGTATCCGTAGGTTTTTGTAATTGTTCCATATAATCATCTCCTATATAAATTATAAATTATTATTTGTCTAAATAAAAATCTTTTTAATAATACTTTTACAAATATTTACAATTGCTCTTTTATTGTTAGAATTTTACCTTTTACCATTTTACGATTATCAAATATTAATAATCCAGTATCTCCCCACATACTTGTAATAACACCAGTAGATGAATTAAAAGTATCTTTAAAATCTACAGGTATTAATCCAAACATATTTTTCTTATAATCTGATACAGAATCATAAGTAATTAGATTATTCTTATCTTTTAAGAAATTATCTTTAGCAAAGAAATCTACTTTTCTATCAAAAGGATTATATAAACTAGCACCATTAATAACTCCAGATATAGCTAAAGATGAAATAAAATCACAATCATCTTTATTAGGATATGATCCATATTTATCAAAAAATCCATAGTATAAAGCACCATAATAATAGTTATATCTTTCTTTATTTACACAATCAATACTAGTATCAAATATATGTCTTCCATCTACTAGATCTACTTTTCTAATATGAAAAACAGGTATTGTACCACTACTATATTCTATTCCTAAATCAGTAGCTTCTTCTTTAGGAATAGGTCTATATAATTCACTACTTCTAGCTAACATAATAGAACTATCTATATCATAACCATATATATCAACATTACTAGTAGGATTATAATATTCAGTTGAAATATGTTTATCAGTATTAAATTTCATTGAACTAGATAACATAAAATGGCCATGAAATAAATCACTATAAAAAGATTGATATTTCTTATTTAAAACTAATTGAATAGTACTAGAATCATATCTTAATTCTCTACTTAAATTTAATACTTCAACTCTTACAGAACTATCTAACAATCTATCATAAACATTTATTATTTCCATAAATCCTCCACAAATAAAAAGATAAAAAATTATCTTTTAATAATATTCTTTATCTTTTTACCTAAGTTATAAATATTATATACAAAGCCAGTCTTAATCTCAAATTGTCCGACTAGTTCTACTACATTACCATTAAACCCTTTTTTAAACTCATACATTCCATAATATTTATCGTTTTTATCAAATACTCCAGTTATTCCATAGAAGTCTACCCATTCATATCCTTCTTTATATGCATCTAATATATGTTCATTATACATAGCATATTTAGGAGTAAAATTACGATATTCAGATAACATACCACTACTTAGAGTTAAATATTCATTACCTGATTTCATACTTAATAAAGCACCAATATCTTTTCCATTAGGATTATTCTTTTTAAATTCTTCTGCTTTATTAACTTCTTCTTTATATTTTTCTATTAATCTTTCACTAGTTTCTTTTTGATTAAGTAATTTAGAACCCACTATTGAAGTTTTCATTTTATCTAAGATCTTTTGATAATTATCTTCTTCTTCTTTTAATAAACTCTTACTATCTTCAATATAAGTATCTGGATCTAAATAAGCTATATATATAGTCATTAGATCTTTCATATGTTTATACATCTTTTTATAATAATCTAAACTTCTAGTAGTAAAATCTTTTCTTTCTCCAGTACTAGCAAATATCTCACTCATAGATTCTAAATCATTTATATTTCCTTTTCTTACTTTTAGTCCTTTTTTGTAACAAGCATCTATATTTTTTCTTGTACTTTTAGAAAATTTACTCTTTTTAGTTTCATAATCTTCATCTAATTTAAGACGATATTCCCATCTTACTTGATAAGTTTCAGTATATAAATTAAATCCAAAATATTTATATCCTAATTCTTTTAAATTATCAAAGATAGTTTCATTTCTATCTTTATCATCATTTAGAATATCTCCTTCACTAGATCTAATTCTATAAATTACATTAGGATCTATAGTTATTCTGAAACCTTTGTGTTTTTTTACATATTTTATTAATTCATCATTGAAGAATTTTAATAATTCTTTATCAGAATAATCTATTATATATCCTCTTGGAGCATAGAAAGTTTTATGTCCTAGAATTGAATTCTCTTCTAGTATTAAAGTAGCTGCGACTACTTTACCTTTCTTTTTTACTCCTAATAAATGAGT
>CACYBN010000073.1 GCA_902772675.1 uncultured Erysipelotrichaceae bacterium | reverse complement strand
CATGATTTATTACATAATGGATATTCAACAATATCACTAGGATATGCAGGACTTTATGAATGTGTTAAATATATGACAGGACATTCTCATACAGATTGCGGGGAAGGAAAAGAATTTGGACTAAAAGTTATGCAATATATGAATGATGCTTGTAAAAAATGGAAAGAAGCAGAAAACATAGATTACTCAGTATATGGAACTCCTATAGAATCTACAACATATAAATTTGCTAAATGTTTAAAGAAAAGATTTGGAACAGTAAAAGGAATAACAGATAGAGGGTATGTAACAAATTCATATCATGTTCCAGTGTTTGAAGAAATAGATGCTTTTTCTAAATTAAAATTAGAAAGTGAATTTCAAAAACTAAGTCCGGGTGGAGCTATTTCTTATGTAGAAACACCTAATCTACAAAATAATATTCCTGCAGTAATGGAAATAATTAGATTTATTTATGATAATATTATGTATGCTGAATTAAATACTAAGAGTGATTACTGTCAAGAATGTGGATTTGATGGAGAAATATTAATAGATGATAATTTAGAATGGTATTGTCCAAACTGTGGTAATAGAAATCATGATACTTTAAATGTTGCAAGACGTACTTGTGGTTATATAGGATCTAATTTCTGGAATAGAGGAAGAACTCAAGAGATAAAAGAAAGAGTTCTACATGTAGATAATAAAGAAGCTTAATATGAAATATAATTTGATTAGAAAAATGGATATTTCAAATGGCCCTGGAGTAAGAGTATCAATCTTTATGCAAGGATGTGATTTCCATTGTCTAAAATGTTTTAATCCTGAAACATGGAGCTTTGCAACAGGTAAAGAGTTCAATGATGATATTATTGATAAAATAATAGAATTAGCTAATAATGATTATATAAGTGGTTTATCTATTCTAGGAGGAGAACCAATGCATCCTAAAAATATAGAGGGGACTACTAAATTAGCTAAAACTTTTAGAGAAAAATATCCAAAGAAAAATATTTGGGTATGGAGTGGATTTACTTTTGAAGATTTAAAAGATAAAGAAGTATTAAATTATATAGATGTTTTAGTAGATGGACAATATAAAGATGAATTACATGATCCTACTTTATATTTTAGAGGTTCTAGTAATCAAAGAGTAATAGATGTAGTTAAAAGTTTAAAGAAAAAAGAAATAGTTAATTACGAAGAAAAAATATAAACCAATGTTATCATTGGTTTTAAAAAAAAAATAATTTATCTTTACAAAATTTTGATAAAAAAGAATTAAATAGAAATGAAGTTTCATTAGAAGTATTAATAATAACTACTAGAAAGAGTGTAGTAGAAGAATTAGTTAAGTTCTTAACAAAGTATCCAGGAATATTATCTATATCTTTTGAACACTCTAATAGAAGAGTATATGAGGAAAATGATGATGACGATGAATAGTCATCATTTTTTATAATTATTTATTATTTTATGATATAATGTTCATAGAGTAGAGGTGGATATTGTGGAAGAGAATGATAAGAATAGTTTAACTTTAAAAGAAAAAATTATATTAATAGTATTATTTATAGTAGTAGGTGTTTTTCTATTATATTTAGTATCTAATATGGAAGATACTAAAAAAGAAGAAAAAGAAGATAATAAAGTAAAAGAAGAAACAAAAGAAGAAGTAACTAAAGTAGATTCAGAAATTGATAATCTTTATAAAGATAAAAATATTACTAGTGAAAAAGCTTATAAGTTAATCGAAGCTAAAAGAACTGAATTAAAAGATGATGGCTGGGTAGTAGAATATGCTAGTATAACTGCTACTAAAGAAGATGCTGTTTTAGTTGGATATAGTGAATTAAATAAAGATGGTTATGAAACAAAACTGGGATTAATCATGGAATATAGAGAAGGTAAATGGACTTTTGATTTACCAGGTAGTAGTGGATTTACAGATGAACAATTAAAAGATTTTGTAACTGTTCAAAAAGCTGATATTTATTATGGTATAGGTGATGAAATAGCTAAATATCTAATCGAAGCTAAAAGAATTTCATTAGGCTATGGAACATGGACTACTAAATCAGCTAAATTTACTGAAAAAGGAATAAATGATTATTATTTAGTTAATTATGTAGAAAAGAATAATACAAGTGGGGAACAAGAATTAAGTACAATTTTCCATTTTAATAGAAATATAAATAAATGGGAATTTAGTATTCCAGGATCTAGTGGATATTTAGAAGGAGAATTAGATAAATACCAATTTAATGAGATTGAAAAATAATGAAGACAATTGTATTATGTGGAAGTATGGCATTTTAAGAAAAAATTATTTCTATTGGTAAAAAAATAGAAAAAGACTATAATGTTTTATATCCAGAAGAGTGTTTTAAAGGTCTTCCTAAAGTAATTGCAAGTAGAGCGCATTTTGATAGAATTACTAATCATGATACAGATATTGTTTTAATTATAAATGAAGATAAAAATGGAAAAGCTAATTATAAAGGACCTAATAGTTTTGCAGAAATAGCTTTTGGATTTTATCATAATAAAAAAGTATGTTTATTAAATGATATTTAT
>CACYBN010000072.1 GCA_902772675.1 uncultured Erysipelotrichaceae bacterium | reverse complement strand
GAAGAACAAACTAAAGTAGCAGAATCTATTTATAATGATTTAACTAAATTAGGTATTGAAGTTATATATGATGATAGAGATGAAAGACCTGGAGTTAAATTCAAAGATATGGATTTAATCGGTATACCTATAAGAATAACTGTAGGAAAGAAAGTAAATGAAAATAAAGTTGAATTTAAATTAAGAAAAGAAAAAGATAATTTAGATATATCTATAGATGAAGTTATTTCTAAAATAAAAGAAGTTATTAATAAATAAAGTGGTTAAAACCACTTTTTTTATTCAAAGAAATTAATTTAAATGTTATAATTTTATTAGATAGTAATTATAAGGAGGATTTATGGAGAAAATAAAAACTTTTTTAACAACTCTATTATCAATAGTATTATTTATATCTATGTCATATTTAACTATAAATATATTTTCAAATACTTTAATTAATTATGATGTAATCTTTAATACTTTAAATAAAAATGAAATTAAATATGAACAACTTATAAAATTAGAATTGCCTGAAGGTATAATGGAATATATAGATATAGATGAAATAGTATATGACTATTTTACTAATGAGACTTTATATCAAGTAGGAAAACTAGATAAGAGACCAACAATAAATAAAGATATTTTAAATCAAAAGATAAAATCTGGTGTTGATGAATATATAGATTATCGTATTGAACAAGAATTAGGTGTATTAAAAGAATTAAGTGATCAATTAAAAATTACAAATAAAATTAAAAATGAAGTATATTCTAGTATAGAAAAACAATATAATATCGATTATGAAAAAGATGATATTATTTCTAATGAAAAATTAGAAGAAGTATATACTAAAGTAGAAGAAAAATATAATGAAGAAAAGACTATTATAGATATAGTAAAATTATTAATAAATGAAGATTATAGAATGATATCTATAATTGTATTAGTAGTATGTTTCTTATTAATAGGAATTATTAATTTTAATATAATGGCTTCTTTTGGATATTCAGTAATTCCTTTAATTGTAGAAATAGTTTTATTACTAATTATGTTCTTTGTAACATTACTAATCAACTTTAAAGGAACTGCAGTAGCAGAAATAATAAATGATTTCTTGAAAGTAATAAATGTTGAAGTATTAAAATTTATCGTAGTATATGTATTAATTCTATTTGTATTTGTAATACTTTACTATATATTTAAAAATATAAATATAGTTAAATCACATAAAAAAGGTGTTGCAAATCTAGATACATTATTCGATGATTATGATGATGATAAAGTAGCAACTTTGATTAAGGATGAAGATAAAGATGAAAAGAGTAAGTAATGATATCAAAGAAATAGGAGAAAGTCTAAGTAAAAATAGATTAACTGCTTATATAGATATTTATAAAGAAACAGAATTTTCTGGAGTAGGATATCTTCTTGATAGAGAGTTAAATCTATATAGATATGAACAATCTTTAGGATTTAATAAAGAAACTCATGATTTTGGATATTTTTCTAAATTAGATAAATCTGATAAAAAAATAGATATAGATATTATAAATAATTATCTTTTAAATGAAATAAATATAATGACTAATATATATGATAATAATTCTAATGAAGAAGAATCTTTTAGTGAAATATTTAGATTAGATAATTATGTAGGAGAATTTAATAATAAAGAATTATTTGATTTAGTAAAAAATAAATTATCTAAATTATTAGAGGAGGATATATGAAAGTACTTTTATATACTGAAGGTGTAAAAACTATCGGTAAAAGTGGATTAGGAAAAGCTATTGAACATCAAAAGAAAGCTTTAGAGTTTGCTAATGTGGAATATACTACTGATTTAAAAGATGATTATGATATTTTACATATAAATACTTATTTTCCTAAATCATATTTTATAGCAAAAAAAGCTAAGAAAAAGGGTAAAAAAATAGTTTATCATGCTCATTCTACTGAAGAAGATTATAAAAATGGATTTATTTTAAGTAAACAAACATCTAAATTATTTAAGAAATGGTTAATTAAATGTTATAGTTTAGGAGATGCCATTGTAACTCCGACTCCATATTCAAAAAGATTATTAGAGGGATATAAAGGATTAGAAAATAAAAAAATATATGCAATATCTAATGGTATTGAAATAGAATTCTTTAAAAAAGATAAAAAACTAGGAGAAGAATGGAGAAAGCAATATAATTTATCTAAAGATGATAAAGTTATAATTGGTATTGGTTTATATATTGAAAGAAAAGGAATAGTTGATTTTGTAGAATTAGCAAAGAGATTACCAGAATATAAATTTATTTGGTTTGGATATTCTTCATTAAAAGTTGCTACTCAACCAGTTAGAGATGCTGTAAATACAAAATTAGATAATTTATTATTTGCTGGATATGTAGAACCATCTGTAATTAGAGGTGCGATGAATGGATGCGATTTATATCTATTCCCAACTTTAGAAGAAACTGAAGGAATACCAATTGTAGAAGCATGTGCTTGCGAAACAGATGCAATTATAAGAGATATACCAATTTTTGAAGGTTGGCTTGAGGATGGAAAAAATGTTTATAAAGCTAAAGATGTAGATGAATTTGAGAAGAAAATAAAAGATTTCTTTAATGGTAAATTAAAATCTGTATCTAAAAATTCATATAAAATTGCTCAAGAAAGAGATCTTCATTATATTGGTAAACAATTAAAAGAAGTATATGAAAGTGTTTATAAATGATATAATACTTTAAGAAAGAAGGAATTGATATGTCATATGAATATATTATTATTTTAGTAATTATTTTTATAATTTTATTAGCAGTATTAAAAGCTGGTAAAAAAGATGCTCACTTAGAATTAAATAAGTTAGTAGAATATCTAGGAGGAAAAGAAAATATTGTTTCTACTGAAACTAATATGTCTAGATTTATTGTTACATTAAAAGATGTTTCTTTAGCAAATAAAGATGGAATACAAAAATTAGGTGCTAAAGGTATAGTAGAAATAGATAATCAATTAAAAATCATCTTAGGGGAAAATTCTAAACAATTAAAAAAATTTATTGATGAATTAAAATAGGTGATAATATGAATAGAAGGGTAAAAATATTTTTATTATTAGTATTTGCTTTTATCTTAACTGGATGTAAAGCTAATTATACTATTATTTATGAAGATGATAAATTTACTGAGAAATTATCTATTATTCCAGAAGAATTTTTAGAAGATGAAGCACATCCTTCATATGAAGATGCTAAAAACAAAGGAGTTTATGCAGATTTAGAAGGTAAAGAAAAATTTCAAATGGATAGTGATTCAACAAAAACTAATATTAAATTAACACATGAGTTAAAAGATGATAATTTAGGTGATTTATCTGGATTTAGTGAATGTTTTTCATTACATACATATAAAGAAACAGATAATAGTATTTATTATGCTGCTCATGGAGATTTTTATTGTGATAATTTAAATAATAAAAATACTGAAGGTGAAAAATTATCTGCATTAAGTACTTTTACATTACAAACAAGTGCTGAAGTATTAAATCATAATGCTAATGAAGTAAAAAATAATAAATATATTTGGTATTTAGATAGTGATCATTTATCTTCAGATGGTATTATTTTTCAAATTATGAAAACTAAAGATGGAAAATCTGCTACTGAAAATAGTGGTAAATCATCTATGATTCCATGGTATGTTAAAGTAATAGTTACAATTATAGTTGTAGGTGTTTTATTTGGAACTATATTTGTTTTATCAAAAAGGAATTAATTAGGAGGTATTTATGTTTTTAAGTGCATGTTCAAATTCTAATTCACTATCTACTATTTTATATATTAGAAGTATTGTAGAAATAATATGTTTATTAGTACCTTCTATTTTAGTAATTATTTGTGCTTTTCAATTATTTAAAATTGTTACTGATAAAGATATGGATAATTCAAAAAGAATTATTAGATCTATATTTTTTAAAACTTTAGCTGCTGTAGCTATATTCTTTGTACCTACTATTGTAGGACTTTTAGGTAGAGTTACTGATACTGGAAGTATTTATGAATCTTCTTGTTGGGAAAAAGCTAATTCTACTACTATAGCTATGTATCAAGAAGCAGAAAAGGCAGAAGATGAAGCAGAGGATGCAAAGAAAAAAGCTGAAGCTGATAAAGCCCAAGCTGAAAGAGATGCTATAGAAAAGAGTAGAGAAAAATATCGAAAAGAAAATGAGAAAAAAGCAGAAGAAGAAAAACAAAAACAATATGATGGTGAACAAGAACAAGGACAAGAATCAGTTGGTCAACCTTCAGGAACTGCTGCTCGTTTGATTGAGGTAGCTCAAAAAGAATTAGGCGTATCTGGTAGACCTAATAAATATACTTATGAATACGGTTCTATCGGAGGATATTCTTATCCCTGGTGTGCAACATTTGTATGGTGGTGTACTAAACAAGCTGGTATTTATCCTAATATAATTTCACAAAAGACTGCAGCTGTTGTAGTATATAAAGAGTATTTTACTCAAAAAGGTCAATATAAAGTACCATCTCAACATGGAGGAAATTATACTCCAAAAATGGGAGATCTAATAATCTTTGACTGGGGTGGAAATGCAGGTGGAGGAGGTCATATCGGTATAGTTAAATCAGTTTCTGGTGGAATGGTTCATACGATTGAAGGGAACTCTAGTGATTCTGTACGTGAAAAATCTTATAGTATTAATAGTCCTGTTATTATTGGATATGGTGTTTGGGAATAACAATATTAATTTATTGTTATTCTTTTATCAAAAATAAGTAAAGGAGTTGAGATAATGAATATATTTCTAGCAATATTGCCAACAATTATATTAGCAAAATATATTTATAATAAAGATGAAGTAGAAAAAGAACCCCATTCTTTATTAGTATTATTATTTATTGCTGGTATTCTTTCAGCTCTTACTACTATTGTAATTAGTTTATTATTATATACAATTCCATTTTTTGATTATGATGATTTATCAATGTCTGGAGTAATTCTTTTTATAAAAGTATTCTTTGGTGTAGGTTTAGTTGAAGAATTTTCAAAATGGATTTATATATATTTAATTGGATATAGAAATAAAGCATTTAATTATTTATATGATGCTATAGTATATTCTGTTTTTGTATCTTTAGGATTTGCTACTATTGAAAATATTATTTATGTAGCTCAATATGGAAGTGAAGTAGCTTTATATAGAATGGTATTATCTGTTCCAGGACATGCTTTCTTTGGGGTTGCTATGGGATACTATTTAGGACTAAGTAAGTTGGCAAATATACATAACATGCATGATAAAAGTACTATATATTTATTGATGAGTATATTTGTACCTACTTTTATTCATTCTACTTTTGATTATTTGATTATGGATGAATTAATGCTTATATATTATATTTTTGTAATTGGACTATATATATATGCTTTGTCAAAAGTAAGAAAAATATCTAAAATAACTGTAGATTTATTTGGACATGATAATAATGTTTATGGAAAATTTGGTACAGGAGTAGTTCAACAAATAAATAATAGTGAACAATTAGAAACAACTACTAGTACTTCCAATACTGTACCTGAATATTGTGATAGTTGTGGATCTAAATTATCAGGACCATTTTGTACTAATTGTGGAAAGAAGATGTATTAATGAAAAAGAAAAAAAATATTTATCTTATATTTTCATATAATGGAACTGTTTTTTCTACAGTTTTACAAAAGTTTTCTAGAACTAAATATATACATGTAAGTATTGGATTAGATGATAATTTAAAAGAAGTTTATAGTTTTGGAAGAAAATTCCCTGAATGGATGTTTCCATCAGGTTTTACTTTAGAGGACTTTGATTTAGTTACTAAGGTTTTTAAAAATTCTATATGTCAAGTTTATAAATTAGAAATATCAAATTCTGATTATAAGAAATTAATAGCTGAATTAAAAAAATATATAGATAAGAAAAATAAATATAAATATAATATAAAAGGATTAATTCACATACAATTTAATAAAATATATCATAGAGATAATCATTTTGTATGTAGTCAATTTGTTGGTAAATTATTACAAGATAGTGGAATATATGATTTTGAAAAAGATTATTCCGTAGTAAAACCCAAAGATATTACTGCTATTGATGGATTAGAGAAAATATATGAAGGAAAGATAATTAATTATATAAGGATGTTAAGTTATGAAAAGAAAAACTAAAATATTTTTAGGATTACATATATTTATTACTTGTATATGGACTTTTTTAGTTATAACAAATCTAATAGAGCCAATAGATACTATAGTATATGAATCATTAATGAAATTTAGAACTAATAATCTAACTAGTATTGTTAAAGTTATTACACAAGTAGGGGGACCTTTAGTTTTAATTACATTAGCTGTTTTAAGTTTGTTTTCAAAAGATAAAAAATATCCTAAATTGATAATAAGTAATTTAGTTCTTTCTTTTGGTATAAATCAAATATTAAAAAGAGTTATTAGAAGAAGTAGACCTAATATTTTAAGACTAACTACTGAATCTGGTTTTTCATATCCATCAGGTCATTCTATGGTATCTATTTGTTTTTATGGATTAATAATTTATTTATTATATAAGAGTAATATTAAATATAAGAAAATATATATATCAATATTAAGTATATTTATATTAGTAATAGGTATATCTAGAATTTATCTAGGAGTACACTATTTTTCAGATATTATTGGGGGATATTTATTTGGAATGTTATATTTATTTATTTTTATAAATTGTTCAAATAAACTATTAAAAAAATAAATGTTGTTTTAAGTAAAAAATAATGTTAAAATCAATAACGCTGGGAGTGGTTTTATGATAGAGATTATTTTAGATACAATAATTGATGCAGCAAAATTAATTCCATTTATATTTGTTGCATTTTTAGTAATAGAGTCATTAGAGCACAAATTTACTAAGACAAATGAAAAACTAATATCTACCAATAAAAAGGTTGGTCCATTATTCGGAGGTATTCTAGGTTTAATACCTCAATGTGGATTTTCAGTTTTAGCAACAGATTTATATGTTACTAGAATTATTTCATTAGGTACTTTAATATCTATTTATTTAGCTACATCTGATGAAATGTTAATTATTTTATTATCTGAAAAAGTTGCTATTGATATAATTATTAGGGTACTTTTAGTTAAATTAGTAATTGGTATTTTAATAGGTTATATTATTGATTTATTATTAAGAAAAAGAAAAGTAGAAAAGAAAAAAGATCATTATGATATATGTGATGATGAACATTGTCATTGTGATGAAGAAGGAATAGTTTTAGCTTCATTAAAACATACTACAAAAATTATTCTATTTATAATGGCAGTTACTTTTGTAGTAAATATAATTATGGAGTATTTAGGTAATAGTTTTATAGAAAAGATATTCTTAAAAGATACATTTATAAGTCCATTTATATCATCTTTAGTAGGTTTAATTCCATCATGTGGATCAAGTATAATATTAACTGAATTATTTATTAATAAAGCAATTACTTTTTCTTCAATGATAGCAGGATTGCTTACTAATAGTGGAGTAGCTTTAATTGTATTATTTAGATCAAATAAAAATATGAAAGAAAATCTTAAAATAGTAACTATCCTATATTTGATAGGTGCTATTGCAGGATTAGTCTTTCATATAATTGGTATTTAAGAGAGGAAACTCTCTTTTTTATTGATTTAATATTTGTATTATTTGAAATAATTTCATTATCTCAATATATAAATTATATATATTTTTGACTTCATTATTTCTATCAGAATCTATATTTTTATTTAACATTTCTTCTATTGTATATCCTTCTATAAAAACAGAAAATCTACTATCATTTTTAAAAAATATATATTTATTATTATCTATAATATTATCTAATGAATTAATATTTTCCATCATAGATAAATTAAGAAGAATTCTTGATTTTATTTCATCGTTTGTATATACATCATATTTTTTTGTAAATTCAGGATTTTCTAGAAATATTTCTTTGTCATAAAATTTATAATAATTATTTATTTTATTAGATAAGTTCTTTTTAAAAGAATGAGGTATTATTTGAATAGCTGAATCATTCTTTTTAGTAGAAAAAGCCCCAATATATATACCATTAAATACATCTTTTTTATTAAAAGAGATATATGATTTTAAGAACATTTTATCTCCTTGATAAAAATATTCTTCTTTATATTTATTTTGTAATATATATAATTCTATATCACCAATAACAATACTATTATTGTTTATTGATGTTTGAATATAATTCTTTCCGTCATAGAATAATTTTTCTAAGTTAAAGAAATCACATCTATTAAATGAATCTAAACTAATTCTACTATTTGGTAGAATTGAAGAAGTATCATTTCCACTTATTAAAGTTATCATATCATCTAAAATATTATATTTTATCTTATTTATATATTTTTTCTTTTGATCTTTATAGTTGATCATAGTGTATTTATAAATAGCAAATAAGTAAAAAATAATAAATACAATAATAAAGATAAGATATATTCTTTTAAATAATATTAAAAATATTCCTATTGCTGGAATAATACCTAATATTATAAAATTTAAATATTTTCTTATTTCATTATAATGTAATGAATTATCTATATCTTTATAATATCCATCTAATATATTTTTATAAAGATTATCATAAAAATTTTTAAATAAATTATAATCATTTTCCATTATTTATCAGCCCAACTTTTTCTATTCTTTTCTATATCACTCATTTTAAATAATTCTATTTTTTTATATCCAAATATAAAAGCAATTATATTTACAGGGATCATACTTATAAAAGTATTATATATAGTTACATGACTATTATAATTTCTTCTAGCTGCAGATATTTCATCTTCAACATTTTTTAACATAGTTTGTAATTGAATATAGTTAATATTACTTCTTAATTTTGGATAGTTTTCTACATTAACAAATAGTTCATTTAATAAGTTGTTTAATTCTTCGTTATAGTTAATTATATCTTTCTGTTCTAATGCATCCATAGCTTCTTTTCTAATTAAAGATATTCTTTCTAATACTTTTTCTTCATGTCGATCATATGCTTTTACTACATCTACTAATTTAGGTATTAGATCATATCTTTTCTTTAACATGACATCTATAGTACTTCTGGCAAATAAAACATTATTTTTCTTTATAGCTAGTTTATTTAATAAAACAAATAAACAAATTATTATAAATATAATTATTCCAAATATAATAAGAGTATTAGTATTCATAATTTATCACTCCACCTATATTTTATAATAAATTTAATTTAATTGAAATAAAAAGAATGATGTATTATAATTTTTAATAGGTGAAACAGATGAAAGATAAATTAAAAATAATACTTTGTTTACTAATCGCAGTTCTTTCGTTGACAACTATTATTTTAAAATATAATAGTTCAAAAAATGAGAGTGATGCTTATAAGTTTAAAAATGAATATGAAATTTATAATAAAAGATATATTAAATTAAATATTGATAAGGATAATCCAGTTAAATATGTAAATGAAGATGAATTAATAGATATTATTAAAAATAAAACTGGTATTATATTTTTAGGTTATCCAGATAGTAATGAAAGCAGAAATGCGATTAATGTTTTATTAGTGGCTGCTAAAGATACTGGAATAAAAGATATTTATTATAAGAATATAAAGAAATTTAATACTGATGAAATAGCTAAGAAAATAGATGATGAAGTAAAAGCTCCAACTGTAATATTTGTTAGAGAAGGAAAAGTATTAGGTAGTTACTCTGGTGTAGTTGAACAAGATGATAAAGATAAATTATTAAATGATGAAGAACAAGAAGAACTATATACTATTTATACTAACTTTATTCATCAAGTATTGAATGATTTATGCGATGAGGAATGTTAATATGAAAAAATATGAAAAGAATAATTTGCCTAATTATTTAATTGCTTTATTAATAATATTATTGTTTCCTGTTGGAGTATATTTTTTAGTTCTTAAAACAGAAAATAATTTAAAAGGTATAAAAAGAACAGCTTTAGTATTAATTGAATGTGGATATTTGGCACTAGCTATAGTTACTATTTATTTATTAATAAATTTTGGTAGTTATTTATCTTTATTTGATAGTCATATGAATAGTGATATGTATAATTTTAAATTCTTATATTTTTACATATATTCAATAATAGTTATTATAAGTACATTAGTAGGTGGAATTCATTTAAATAAAATATGTAATAAATTAAATATTTATACTGAATTTATAAATGTTAAACATGTTAAAGATATAGATCTAATATGTGAAGAAACAAATGAATCTTTAGAAAAAGTAGTTGAAAATATTAATAAGTTAATAGATAAAAACTATTTATTAAATGTAAAAGTAGAAGAAAATCATTTAATTTCAACAACTACTGTTGACAAAAATGAAAGAAGCAAATATATTAGATGCATTCATTGTGGAAATTATATGAAGAAAAAATCTTCTAAAGTTAGATGTGATTTTTGTAATAAAAAAATAAAGTAAAGCAGTTTTGCTTTATTTTTTTTTATATAATATAATTATAATGGAGTGATAAAATGGAAAAGGATAATAATTATTATCACGCAATTAAATTGAGGGGATATGCTTCATTACCTGTTCTTTTTAAAACAAGGTATTATTTCTATTAAAAATGGAGCATATAAGTCATCTGATTATAGAATGAATGATGAAGATGAAATATGTTTGATAAATCAATAAAAAATTTAATCTTTGGAAATAGTGCATTTGAACAATCTATATCAATGGTTCAAATAATATTGGTTATTGATAGTGGAATAGAAGTTGTAACAAAACCAAAAGTTTTAGATAGAATAACTGCTACTTATTTAGTAGAAAAATATTATACCTCAGTAAGTATCTTAGTAAATAATAGTGGTATGGATATACCCATTTATGATCTAGATACAAGATTAGAACTAAAAACAAAAGATGATTTAGGAAAGAAGAAGTAGGGTGATTATATGGAATTAGCACTTTTAATATTAGTAGTTGTATTACTACTTTTAAATATTATTTTAATAATAACTACTATAAAAAATAAAAAAGACGAAGTTAGTATAGTAGAAAAATTAGCTAGATTTGAATTTAATATCAATAAAGAAATCAACCATTTTAAAAGTGATTTAAATAAAGAAATTGATGGTAGTTTTGATAAGATGAATGAGAAAATAGAGAGAAAACTATCTAATATCAATGATAGAGTTAATGAAAGATTAGATCAAAACTTTGAAAAAACAAATAAAACTTTTTCAAATGTCTTAGAACGTCTTTCTAAAATTGATGAAGCTCAAAAGAAAATAGATAATTTATCTACAGATATAGTTTCTTTACAAAACGTTTTAACTGATAAGAAAAGTCGTGGTATATTTGGAGAAATTAATCTTAAACATATCCTTACTAATGTGTTTGGTGAAAAAAATGATAAGGTTTATAGATTACAATATACTTTATCAAATCAAACTATAGCGGATTGTATTTTATTTGCTCCAGAACCATTAGGTACTATTGCAATAGATTCTAAGTTCCCTTTAGAAAATTATCAAAATATGGTAGATAAGAGAAATAATCTAGAATCTAGAGAAAAATATACTAAGTTATTTAAAGCTGATATGAAAAAACATATTGATGCGATTAGTGAAAAATATATAATTCCAGGAGAAACTGCAGATCAAGCAATTATGTTTTTACCAGCTGAAGCTATATTTGCTGAAGTAAATGCATATCATCAAGATATAATTGATTATGCATATAAAAGACATGTATGGATAACTAGTCCAACTACTTTAATATCAACACTTACAGTAGTAGAAATGATTATTAAGAATATGGAAAGAGATAAATATGCCACTATTATACATGATGAATTAAATAAATTAGGATTAGAATTTAGTCGTTATAAAGAAAGGTGGGATCATTTATCTAAAAGTATTCAATCAGTAAATAAAGATGTAGAAAATATCCACATAACTACTGATAAGATTAGTAAAAGATTTGATGAAATTAGTGGAGTAGAAATAGAAAAAAATAAACAAATAGAAGAATAAAATATATTCTTTTATTTTGTATAAATACAAGGAGATAGAAATGAACAATAAAATAATTGAAGATATTAGTAAAGAATTAAATATAAAACCAAAACAAGCAGAAGTAGTATTAAATTTATTACAAGAAGGTAATACCATTCCATTTATAGCTAGATATAGAAAAGAAGCAACTGGAGCTCTAGATGAAGAAATAATAAGACAAATAAATGAGGTATATGAATATCAAGTAAATTTATTAAAAAGAAAAGAAGATGTTATTCGTCTAATAGATGAAAAAGGAATGCTTACTGATGAATTAAAAAATGATATTCTTAATTGCCAAAAATTAGTAGAAGTTGAAGACTTATATAGGCCATATAAAGAAAAGAAAAAGACTAAAGCTACTGAAGCTATAAAGAATGGATTAGAACCATTAGCTAAAACTATTTTAAGATTTAATAATATCAATGTAGAAGAAGAAGCAAAGAAATATATAAATGATAAAGTTAAAAGTGTTGATGAAGCTATAGAAGGTGCTAAATATATAATTGCAGAAATTGTTTCTGATAATGCAGAATATCGTAAATATATAAGAGATAATATTAGCAAATTTGGAATTATAACTTCTAAACAAAAGAAGAAAGCAGAAGATGAAAAGAAAATATATGAGATGTATTATGATTATCAAGAAAGTATATCTAATATTAAACCACATAGAATTCTTGCTTTAGATAGAGGAGAAAAAGAAGGAGTTCTTTCTGTATCAATAGAAATAGATTCAAGTTATATTTTAAATTATTTATATAAGAAAGTAATTAAAAAGACTAATGTATCTGAAGAGAGAATAGTTAAAGAAGCAATAGATGATAGTTTTAAAAGATTGATTTTTCCAAGTGTAGAAAGAGAAATAAGAAGTGATTTAAAATTAGTTGGAGAAGAATCTGCGATAAATAATTTTTCTGATAATGTAGAAAAATTATTATTAACACCTCCGATTAAAGAAAAAGTAGTATTGGGATATGATCCTGCTTTTAGAACTGGGTGTAAATTAGCTGTATTAGATAAAACTGGTAAGCCACTAGATATAGCAGTTATTTATCCAACTGAACCACATAATAAGATTGAAGAAAGCAAAAAGATTTTATTAGATTTAATAGATAAATACAATGTAGATATTATTGCTATAGGTAATGGAACAGCTTCAAGAGAAAGTGAAGCATTTGTTGCTGAAGCAATAAAAGATGCTAAAAGAGATGTTAAATACATAATAGTTAATGAAGCTGGTGCTAGTGTATATTCTGCTTCTAAATTAGCAATTGAAGAATTCCCCGATTTAACAGTAGAAAAAAGAAGTGCTATCTCAATCGGAAGAAGACTACAAGATGGATTGAGTGAATTAGTAAAAATTGATCCTAAGTCAATTGGTGTAGGTCTATATCAACATGATGTAACTCCTAAAAAGTTAGATGATTCTTTAAACTTTGTAGTTACTAAAGTAGTTAATCAAGTTGGTGTAAATATTAATACAGCTTCTCCATCTTTATTAAATTATGTGTCAGGTATGAATAAAAAAGCAATTGAAGGTATAGTTTCTACTAGAGAAAAGAATGGTTCATTTAAAAACAGAGAAGAAATTAAGAAAGTTAAAGGAGTAACAGATAAAGTATTTGAACAATCAATTGGTTTCTTAAGAGTATTAGAGGGAGATAATCCTCTAGATAGAACTTCAATTCATCCAGAAAGTTATAGTCAAACTGAAAAATTGTTATCTAGTTTAAATTTAGATAAATCAAAGATTGGTACGGATGAATTAAAAAATAAATTAAAAGACTTTAATATTGATAAAGAATGTAATATATTAGGAATAGATAAATATACATTACAAGATATAGTTAATGATTTATGTAAACCAAATCGTGATCCTAGAGATGAAATGCCTAAACCAATATTAAAGAGTGATGTAATAAATATAAATCAATTACATGTAGGTGATAAATTACAAGGTACAGTTAGAAATGTAGTAGACTTTGGAGTATTTATTGATATTGGTGTTCATAATGATGGTCTTGCACATATTTCAAAATTAAGTAAACAATATTTGAAACATCCAAGTGATGTAGTATCTGTTGGGGATATAGTTGAATGTTATGTTTTAGGAGTAGATTTAGAAAAAGAGAAAGTATCTCTTAGTTTACTTCCATTAGATCAAGTAGGTGAATAATTATGAAAAAAATGATTCAAGATTATATTAGAGAGACTGAAGCTAAGATAAAAAGTAAAAGATTTGATCCTAAAAAAATGGAAAGAGATTTATTAAGACATATTGAATTTTTTCAACATGAAAGACTTATTCATTTATTAGTTACTATGTTAGTATCTTTAATTGTTTCAATTCTTTTAGTAGCCTCTTTATTTATTGATAATATGGTATTAATGATAATATTATTTATCTTTGTATTATTATTGATTCCATATATGTTTCACTATTATTTTTTAGAAAATAGTGTTCAATATTTGTATAATCTTTACAATGAAGTATTAGAAAAACTTAATAGATAGAGAAAATAATGTTATAATCATATTAGAATAGGACTAAGATAAGGAGGATAAAAATGGCTACTACTAAAAAAAGACAAAGCACAAGAAAAACACAAACTACTAAAAAAACTACTAGTCAACAACAAAAAAATAGAGCAGGAGATTACATGTTTGCCGGTTTCTTGTTAGGATTGACAACAGGTGTATTACTTTGGTGCGTAAATTTAATTTCATATGCATTAACCTAGAACTAGAAATAGTTCTTTTTTATTGACAAAAATTGACATTTTTAGACTTGCATGATATAATATGTCCCTTAAATATCTTTAGGGGGAGTGTTTACTTATGAAGATAAAAATTTATGAGAAATTTGAAGATATTTTATATAGACAGATAAATATTAGAGTCAAAAGAATAAGAATTTCTTTGTGTAGAACTTATTTATTTTCTAAAAAGAAAGATAAAACTTTATATTTTAGAAAATATGTTATACCTAGAAGATTAGTTCTAGAAGCTAAAGAGAAAGAGTTTAAATGTAAGGGAATATCTTTTGAAGGAATAGATTTAAGTAAATATAAGATGAGGAATATTAATAACTTATTATTAGAATATACTTGTCTATCACCAGAAGATAATGAAGAGTTACCTAAAATATTTGATATTGCTAAATATGAAAGAAAAAATAAAGTAATTGATTCATTAGAAAAAGGTGGAGTTACATCAATGATATTTGATGATGTAGAGGATAAAACTATTAATAATATGTTATGGATTAATCAATATAATGGCTCTAATTATTTATATGAAAATCTATAATTATATAGTGAG
>CACYBN010000071.1 GCA_902772675.1 uncultured Erysipelotrichaceae bacterium | reverse complement strand
ATATCATAAAAAACTTCTGGTTTTAAATATCTCAAAGATAGATCTTCTAATTCACTTTTAATTTTATGAATACCTAAATGATGAGCTATTGGAGCTAAAATATCTAATGTTTCTTTAGCTATTTTCTTTTGTTTTTCTTCACTCTTAGCCCATAAAGTTCTCATATTATGTAATCTATCTGCTAATTTAATAATGATTACTCTAACATCTTCACTCATTCCAACAATTATCTTTTTATAATATTCAATTAAAGCTTCATTTTCTGTTGAAAAGTGAATTTTACTAATCTTAGTTACACCATATACTAGATTTGCAACTGTACTACCAAATTTTTCTTCTATCTCTTCTTTAGTAACTCCACAATCTTCTATAGTATCATGTAATAATCCTGCACAAATAGTATCAGCATCAGCATATACAGTAGTAAGAATTACTGCAGTTGCTAGTGGATGATATATATAAGGTTCTCCACTATCTCTAAATTGACCTAAATGTTTTTCACTACTAAATAAATAGGCTTCTTTTATTTTTGGTAATTTATCTGGAGATATATAAGAACCTGCTTTTTCCAATAAATCATCTATAGTATATATTTTCTTTGTACTGGTCATAAATACCTCCTATATAATATCTAAATCTTCTTCTAAAATTTCTTGTTCTATTCTTTTATGTTCTGCTTTAACATATTCATCTATTTTACTATTATCTACATTTAAAATATCGTTAACTACATCACATAAATCTAATCCATTCGCAGACATCCATTTATTTTTAATTAAATAATTCCAGATATCTTCCATTCTAATATAATCTAATTCTTTTCTTTTTAATTCTTTTAATTTAGTCTTTAAGGCTGGTTTAACTCTATTATATAAATCTACTGCACTAGTAAATTCTAAATCTTTATCCATTAAACCATCTCCTTTTTATTCATTAACTAATTCTTCAAATTTATCTTCTATTTCATAAATATTAGCACAACTCATGAAACATATTACGCTATCTTTATGTTTTAATAATTTATCACAATCTTCTACTGAAATTTTTTCAGCATTAGGTATTTTTGCTATTAAAGTATTACTTGATACTCCAGGATATTCCTCTGGCTTTTCCCTATCACAATGAATATCCATTACATAAGTCTTATCAGCTTCACTTAAACTACTAACAAAATCATCCATCAAAGCTTCAGTTCTAGAATAAGTATTTGGTAAAAATACTGCTACTATTTCTTTATCCGGATATTTTTGTCTAGCAGATGCTATAGTAACTTTTATTTCTGTTGGATGGTGTGCATAATCATCAATTGTTATATAATCTTTTATTCTTTTTTCTTTAAATCTTCTTTTAGCTCCATCAAACATAGATAAATACTTTTGAATATCTTCTTCATTAATACCGTAATAATAAGATACATAAATAGCACTTAGAGCATTTTGAATCATATGTTTTCCAAATAATTGTAAATTAAAATGTCCAAATAATTCTCCTTTTATATAACAATCAAATTCAGTACCAGATGATGATAATTCTACATTTTTAGCAACTACATCATTATCTTCATTTAATCCATAATAGATAATTTCTTTATCAAATTTAATATCTCTAACATTAGCATCATCACCATTAGCAACAATAACTTCTGCTTTACTAGCAAACTTTCTAAAAGTATCTTTAATCTCTTCAATACCACCTGGATAACATTCAGTATGATCTAGTTCAATATTAGTAATAATTGCAACTGTTGGATAATATGCAAGTAAATGTTTATTAAACTCATCACTTTCTATAATAAAATATTCATTATCTTTAGTAGCATATCCGGTTCCATCTCCTACAAAATAATTACATCCTAATGTATTATCAAATATTTGACTTAACATAAAACTAGTAGTAGTTTTACCATGAGTTCCACTTACACCGATAGTTTTAAACATCTTAGTAATATCACCCATTACATCTTTATATTCTTTAACAGTAAGACCTAATTCTCTTACTCTCTTCATTTCAGGATGATCCGCTTTAAAAGCTTTAGAATAAGTTACAATAGTATCCTTATCTATATCATGAGGTCCATAGAAAATCTCTATTCCTCTTTTTTCTAATCCTTCCATAGTATATTTATATCCTTGAGCATCATCATAACCTGATACTTCATTTCCTAAATCAAATAAAATATTTGCTAAAGAACTCATTCCAGATCCTTTTATACCAATACAATAATATTTCATATTATCACTCCTAATAATTTAATTATAACATTATTCAAAATCAATTGACACTTTTTTTAACAATAGTATTAATAATATTGACATGGATTATTTATTTTTATTAAAATTATTTTAGAATAGGCGATGAATAAAGATGAAAGAATTTATAAATGAAACGAAAAATGTACTTTTAGATATAAAAAAATATGTAGTTTTTGTTTTTGTAATTCTTGTTTTTTTATTATCTTCTTTATTTCAAATAATCCCTATTAAATTATTCAATTTAGATGTAAAAAATATAACTAATTTAGAAGAATCTTTTCTTACTCTATTCAGTTATATTTGTTCATTGATTATATGTATATTTTTATATAGAAAAACTATAAAAAAAGAAATATCTAACTTTGATAAAAAGTCTTTTAAAAAGAATTTTTTTTATTCAATCAAATTATGGATAATTGGTCTAATTATAATGATGATATCTACATTTATTTTTTCTAAGATAGGTATTACATCAAATAATAATGATAGTGTCATAAATATGTTTATATCTTCTCCTTTAGTATATGGAATTACTTTAATCCTATTAAGTCCTTTACTAGAAGAAATAGTATTTCGTATGGCATTTAAAGATATTTTTAATGGATTATCTTTCATATTAATATCTGGTATAGTATTTGGATCAATTCATGTTATATTTTCTATAACAAGTTTACTTGATTTATTATATTTAATACCATATTGTAGTTTAGGAATTATCTTTGGAATTATATATAATAAAACAGATAATTTATCATATACATATATTATTCATTTATTACATAATTTATTAACTTCAATAATCATCTTAGTATTGGTAGGTGTTTAATATGACTAGTAGATTAGAAAAGAATAAAAAGCAAAGAACCGATATCAATATATCTGTTACTAAAGAAAAAACAAAAAATATTGGTATTAAAGTATTTAAGATATTATTTATTATATTTATAGTTTCATTAACTATATTTATAATAATTAGATATATAGGTAATATGGGATTAGTAGTTAGAGAATATCCTTTAGAAACGAATAAATTACCAGATAGTTTCTATGGAGTTAAAATAGTTCAGTTCAGTGATTTAAATTATGGATCTGATACTGTTAATGAAAATAAACTAAGAAAAGTAGTAAAAAAGATTAATTCTTTAAAACCAGACATAGTAGTATTTACTGGTAATTTAATATATAAAGATCTAAATAAACAAGAATTAGATTATTTAGTTAAACAGTTATCTAGTATAGATGCTAAGTTAGGTAAATATGAAGTATTGGGTAAATATGATACTAAAGAAGAACAAATTATTCTAACTAATTCAGGTTTTAATGACCTAAATAACGATTATGATTTAATATATAATAATTCATCTACACCAATCGTATTAATTGGATTTAATAATGATATAGATACATATAAAACATTTGATTTTCAAGATAAAGATTATTTAAAAATAGGAATAATGAATAATCCAGATCTAATAAAAGAAATTAATAAAAATCATATGTTAGATATAGCTTTAGCAGGATATACTCTTAATGGTCAAATAAGATTACCTAAAGCTGGAGGATTATTTAATTATAATAAAGAATATTTTAATGAAGAATATGATATAGATGGTACTAAATTACTTATATCTGGTGGTATTGGAACAAGAAATTATCCATATAGATTATTTAACCATCCTAGCATTAATTTAATAAGATTAAAATAAAAAAGAATGACTACATTCTTTTTATTTTAGTATTTTATATTCTGAAGCTTCTCCATAACCTGAATCTAAATAAAGAATACCTTTATGTCCATCAAAATTAGGATAAATCTTATTATACATATTTAAAGATTTAAAATTAGGTAAGTTTATATATACATAATTACCATCATTCATAGTTAGAAAAAATCTTCCATCATCATAAGTAGAAGGATCATATTTTATTTCAGATATCAATCCTAATACATTTTTATCTAAATCATTTATTTTCTTTATAAATTTAGAATACACTTCATCAACTACATAATTAAGTAATACAGGAACACCCGTATGAGTATCCTCTAAATGAATCTCTTCTCCATTAGATAATATATAGTTTTTGGACTGATCATTATATAGTAATATATCATATTCAGTTACTTCAATTTTAATTACATGAAAGAAACTTCTTTTAACATTTACTTTTTCAATATAATTATTATTTTGTAGTTTCTTTTCTACTTTTCTAGTACTAAAACTATAATATTTAGGATAATCTGATATACCAGACTCATCTATTATCTCTTGATCACTTAATAGATTATTTCCATAGACGAATATATTTTGTACTTTAATTGAAACAAATAATTTTATTAATATAGCTAAAACAACAATTATTGATAATAGAATTAATATAGGTAAAATCTTAATTCTTTTTTTTATAACTATCTTTGAATTTTTATTACTTACTCTATCATTATTCTTAGTATCACTATTTCTAGTATTAATACGCTTTACTTGTTTCTTAGCCATATTATTTCATCTACTCCCAATTTACAAATTCTTGCTCACATTTTAATTCTACATCATAATTATCTTTTACTGCATCTCTTACTAAATCAATTAAAGATTTAATATCACTAGCAGTAGCATTACCAATATTTATAATAAAATTAGCATGTTTCTCACTAACTTGTGCTCCTCCTCGTGTTAAACCTTTTAGTCCTAAATCTTCAATCATTTTACCTGCAAAATTACCTTCGGGGTTTCTAAATACAGATCCTGCAGATGGATATTCTAAAGGTTGAGAAGCTACTCTTCTTTCTTGACGATCTTTCATTACATTAATCAATTCTTCCCTATCACCCTTTTTTAAACCAATAACAACCTCTAGACAAATATATCCAGGATGTGATTGAAAAAAAGAAGAACGATAATGGAAATCTAATTCAGCATTAGTCATAGTTATAACGGTATAATTTGGAGTTAAAACTTTAACCCTTTTTACAACATAACCCATATCACTTTTATAAGCACCAGCATTCATATATATTGCTCCACCTACAGTTCCAGGTATTCCACCTGCCCATTCAAGACCAGCAAGTCCCTTTTTAACTGCAAATTGAGCTAATCTGATTAAACTATAACCAGCTCCAACTCTAATAGTATATTTATTAATCATAGAAATATTATTAAAATCATCTAATTTAATAATAACTCCTTCAAATTCATTATCACTAAATAAAGTATTACTACCATTTCCTAACACTTTATATTTAACATGTTTATTATTACAAAGTTTTAATAACTCTACTAACTTTTTAGTATCTTTAGGAAATACCATACATCTAGCATTTCCACCTACATGATAAGAAGTATATTTTTTTAAACTAACTTCTTCAAGTACTCTACCAATTTCTCTTTCTTTTATTAATTCTATAAATTCTTTCATCTATTTCACCATCTTGTCATCAATTATATTTCTAATTAAATTATATATTTTAGTAGCAGAATCAGGCATACCTAATTTCTTATTACTATCAACCATCTTCTTATACTTTTTATCATCGTTTAAGATATTATCTATTTTATCTAAAAGAACCTTATCAGACAATTCTTTTTCTTTAATAACTACTGAAGCGCCAGCATTTTCTAGTACTTTAGCATTTTCTTCTTGATGATTATGAGTTACATAAGGAGAAGGAATTAATATACTTGGAAGAGCTAAAGTAGTTATTTCAGCAATAGTGGATGCTCCTGCCCTAGAAATAATTAAATCAGTATTTTGCATAACACCTAACATATCATATAAATATGGTACAAGTATTACATTCTTAGGTACATTTAGTTTCTTATAATCATCATAGTAATTTTGACCTGTAACAAATAATACTTCATATTTCTTGTCTTTAAATTTAGGTAATATTTCTTTCATCATATTATTAATAGTTAAAGATCCTAAACTACCCATAACAAATAATACTAATTTTTTATTAGAACTAAGTCCATATTTTTTCTTATCTACTTTTTCTGTTTTTAAAACTTCTTCACTTCTAGGATTCCCAGTATAATAGGTTTTCTTTTTACTAAAGTATTTAGCACTGCTAGGAAGAGAGATTCCTATTGCATCTACTTTTGACTTTAATAGTTTATTTGATAGTCCAGGTATTGAATTTTGCTCATGTATAAAAGTCTTAATACCTAAGGAATGAGCGGCCTTAATAACAGGCAATGTTACATATCCACCAATACCTAAAACAATATCAGGTTTAAATTCTTTTATGATTCTTTTAGCTTTCTTCTCTGCTTTTAAATAACATTTTAAAACATCAATATTTTTTAAAGGTTTATGTCTATTCAAACCTTTTATTTCTAAACCAACATAAGTATAACCCATTTTAGGAATTATATCTGCTTCCATACGATCAGTAGTACCTATATATAATATTTCACTATCAGGTTCTTCTTCTTGGATTTTTTTAATAATTGCTAAGGCTGGATATATATGACCGCCTGTTCCTCCTGCACTTACTATGACTCTCATATCATCACCCTAATAGAATTATACCATTAAATACATAAAAAAAGAAGAAACTTAGTTCTTCTTTAATTATTTTATTATTTAGACATACTTGAACCGTATTCTTCTTCATAAGCTTCTTCAGCTGCTTGTGCTTCAGCTTGTGCTTGAGCTGCTGCTTCAGCTTCTGCTTGTGCTTGAGCTGCTGCTTCTGCTTCAGCTTGTCTTTGAGCTTCCTCAGCTTGTCTTTGTGCTTCAGCTTCTGCTTGTCTTTGTGCTTCAGCTTCTGCTTGTCTTTGAGCTTCTTCAGCTTGTCTTTGCGCTTCAGCTTCTGCTTGTCTTTGAGCCTCAGCTTCTGCTTCAGCTTGTCTTTGTGCTTCTTCAGCT
>CACYBN010000070.1 GCA_902772675.1 uncultured Erysipelotrichaceae bacterium | reverse complement strand
CCAAACTTAGCTTTTGCTTGTTCTTCTGATAGACCTATAGCTTCAAATACTTTTCTTTGAGTTTCAGCATCATGAATACGAATAGATCCACTTAATAATTCATATCCATTTAATACTAAGTCATAAGCTCTTGAATAACAATTTTCTTTATCTGTTAATAATTTATCTATATCTTCTTTTCTTGGAGATGTAAATGGATGATGAGCAGCTTCAAATCTTTGTTCTTCTTCACTCCATTCATACATTGGGAATTCAGTTACCCATAAGAAATTATATTTAGAATGATCTATTAAATCTAAATCATGTCCTAATTTAACTCTTAATGCTCCTAAAGAAGTTTGAACTATCTTTTTACTATCAGCAACTATAAGTACTAAATCATTTTCTTCTAAACCTAATTCTTTAATTAAAGTTTCTTTTTCTTTATCAGATGTTACTTTAGCAATAGATCCTGATAATTCATTTTCATTATATTTTAGATAAGATAAAGCTTTTGCTTTATAAGTTTTTACAAATTCAGTTAATTTATCTAATTCTTTACGAGAATATTTATCAGCAGCATTCTTAACTACTAAACAGTTAATTATACCTTTATTCTCAATAATATTTTTAAATATTTCAAAAGTAGTATCTTTAAATACTTCAGTAATATCAGTTAATTCCATTCCAAATCTTGTATCTGGTTTATCTGTTCCAAATCTTCTCATACATTCATTATATTTTAATCTTTCAAATTTAGGTAAATCAATTCCTTTAATCTCTTTAAAGATAGCTTTCATTGTACCTTCTACTACTTCCCAAACATCTTCTTCTTCAACAAAGCTCATTTCAATATCTATTTGAGTAAATTCTGGTTGACGATCTGCTCTTAAATCTTCATCTCTAAAGCATCTTGCTATTTGGAAATATTTTTCCATACCACCTATCATTAATAATTGTTTATATATTTGAGGAGATTGTGGTAATGCATAGAATTTTCCATTAAATACTCTAGAAGGTACTAGATAGTCTCTTGCACCTTCTGGAGTTGATTTACATAGAATTGGAGTTTCTACTTCAACAAATCCTAATTTACTTAAATAGTTTCTAACAATTAAAGTTACTTGACTTCTAAGCATTAAATTATTTTTTAAATTTTCTCTTCTTAAATCTAAATAACGATATTTTAATCTAGTTTCTTCTAGAGCTGTAGTATCATCACTTATTTCAAATGGAATATCAATACTATTATTAATTAATTCTAATTCATCTACTAGTACTTCTATATCTCCTGTTTTAATCTTACTATTTTTACTTTCTCTTTCTGAAACAATTCCTACTGCTTTAATAACAGCTTCAGTTTTAATTTTAGAAGTTACTTCATTACCTTCTTTTAAAACTAATTGAATTATTCCACTTCTATCTCTTAAATCTATAAATGTAAGTCCACCTAAATCTCTTTTCTTTTGAACCCATCCATATAGAGTTACTTTTTCACCTACATTTTTTATACTTAATTCTGTATTATTTATTGTTTTCATCTACTCACCTTCTACAATTTCTTCTTCTATTTCAAGATCATAATCTTCTTCAGATAGTTTTTCTTCAAAATAATACAATATATAATCTATACCAACTAAAGTTTCTTCTTTAGTCTTATTATCTTTTATTTTTATTTGGTCATTTTCTAATTCTTCATCATTTAAAATAATTAAGAATCTACTATTTAATCTATCTGCTTGTTTAAATTGAGCTTTTAAACTTCTACCTAGATTTTCCATTTCTATTTTATATCCATTAATTCTTAAATATTGGCATAAAGTAATAGCATAATCTTTTTCAGTATCAGAAACATACATAATATATGCATCCATTGCTTTTTCTACAGGTAATTCTTTCTTTTCTAAATCTAAAGCCATTATAAGTCTACCCATACCTAAAGCAAATCCAATTCCTGGAGTAGATGGTCCATCCAATTGCTCAACTAAACCATTATATCTTCCTCCACCTGCTAAAACATTATTAGAACCAAATCCATCTACTTTAGCTTCTATTTCAAATACAGTATGATTGTAATAATCAAGTCCTCTTACAATATTAGGATTTACTTCATAATCTACTTCTAGTAAAGATAAATATTTTTTTACTTTTTCAAATCTTTCTTTACTCTCTTCATTTAAATAATCAATTGTTTTTGGAGCATCTTTAATAATTGGATTATCTCCATCTACTTTACAATCTAAAATTCTAAGTGGATTCTTTTTAAATCTTTCTTGACAGTCTTCACATAAATCATTTATATGTGGACGAAAATATTCTACTAAAGCTTCACGATAATTATTACGTGATTCATTATCTCCTAAAGTATTAATATTTACTTTAACTTCTTGTAATCCTAATAATTTAAATAAATTAACAGGAATAGATATTACTTCTGCATCTATATATGGATCATCACAACCTAATACTTCTACTCCAAATTGAGTAAGTTCTCTATCTCTACCAGATTGTGGTCTTTCATAACGATACATTGTTCCATTGTAATAAACTTTTACAGGTTGTAATGCATCTCCATACATTTTATTTTCGATATAACTTCTTACTATACCAGCAGTTCCTTCTGGCCTTAAGGTCATATTTCTATTTCCTCTATCTACGAAATCATATGTTTCTTTTGTAACTATATAAGTAGTCTCTCCAACTCCTCTATGAAATAATT
>CACYBN010000069.1 GCA_902772675.1 uncultured Erysipelotrichaceae bacterium | reverse complement strand
TGTCTTTCTTCTGCTTTATTTAATACTTCTACATAAATAAGTTCATCTTTAGTAATAAGTCTATCAGTAAATATATTTATAATTGGATTCTTTTTACTAATCAATAATGATGCTAATTCAAAATAACTCTTAAAAAGATCTAAATTAGGAGTTTTAGGTATAATAAAAAGATAAGATTTTTTATTAAAAAAGTCTTTTAAAGCACCAGTGAAATCTTTATATAAATCAATACTTATATTAGTATCAACATTTACATATAAAGAGACAGTGTTATTTTTTTTATTAATTGATACTTTTTCAATTGAAGAATTATTAAGTTCATCATAATACTTAGTATCAATATTTAACTTTTCTAATAGGTTTCTTATCTCTTCACTCATATTATCCCCCTATATAAAATTATATTTTATCTAGATTATTTAATCTAATAATATACTTTTGGTTCTTACAAATGAAATCAATAAATCCAAACAAATCTACATTTCTAAGTTCTTTTTCTATAGGATATTTATCTATGTCAAAAGGAAGATTATCACGCATCATATAACTTACTAAATCTTCTTTATCAGCACCTAGATACATTAAAAAGTAAGGATATAATTGTTTCTTTAATAGCTTTAAGTTTTTAAATCCCTCTTCATATTTAGAAGTACCTACTAATCTAGTTTGTAACTCATTAGTTATAGCTAAATCTAATATTGAAGATACTATTTCTCTATTTTCTTTTTGGAAAGATCCAATCTCATATTTAGTTAAAGTATAAATAATTCTCATTAAAGTTTTGATTTCATCTTGTTCATCATCACTTTTTCCCCATGAAATATTCTTTCTTGGATTAGTTCTCATATATTCAATAGTATCCAATTTAGGATGGATAACTATAATATGATATTTATCTTTAATTGGAAAACGTACAATTTCTTTAAAAATTGATTTAACTTCTTTTTGATTTGTATCCCAAATCTTCATTAAAAATCTTCTATGTTTATCAGTTTCTCTTTTAATCTTTTGAAAAATCTCAGTTTCAAAAATAATATTGTATAAAAGATCATCATCAGGTATAAAATCCTGATTATACTTTAATATTTCTATATTTTCTTTTTCTAAAGCCATGTATTGTTTTCCATAATTTTGATATAGTCTTATTTTTAAATTTTGAATTTCTTCACAAAAAGATGGCTTAAACAATAAGTACCAGGCAAGTAAATAATCATTTGTTAAAAATTCTATATTCATTAATTCTTCCACCTTCTATACCCATAATATAGTTATATCATATCCATATTTTTTTTAGAAGAGAATAAAAAGAAAAAGAGATTTTTTTCTCTTATAAATTAAATACTTTATAGGGTTTTATTCTCTTTTTATCTTCAGTTTCTCGATATATAGCAAGTACCTTAGAATCTTTATTTATAAAAACTATATATTCTTCATCATATCTATTTTCTAAAGGTACACCATTAGATATTTTCTTTTCAAGATACTCATCTACTTCAACAGTTTTAAATCTACTCAAAGCTTTATTAAAAGAAACTAATTCAAATGATCCTTTTTCAATATCAGATATATCATATGAATCTTCTATACAAAAATCTCCTTGTTTAGTTCTTTCTAAAGATTTCATAGTACAAAAAACATTTAATTTATTACCTATATCTCTTATTAAACTTCTAATATAAGTTCCTTTACTAACAGATACTCTAAAAGAAAACTCATCATCTTTAAAAGATAATAATTCTACATCAAATATTTCAACTTCTCTTTTAGGTAATTCTACTTCTATATTATTTCTAGCATAATCGTATAGTCTTCTACCATTAACTTTTACCGAAGAATATAAAGGAACTTCTTGAAGATATTTTCCTATAAAAGATTTTAAAACATTCTCTAATTCTTCTTTTTTTATAAGTTCATTACTCTCTTTTAAAACATTTCCAGTAATATCTAATGTATCTGTTTGAATGCCTACTTTTGCAGTTGCTATATATTCTTTAGTTTCACTAGTAACTAAATCAACTAATTTCAAACCTTCACCAATTGCAAGTACAAGTACACCAGTAGCTATCGGATCCAAAGTACCTGTATGACCAATCTTTGATGTGTTCAATATATGCCCTACTTTATTAACTACATCTCTACTAGTCCAGTTGATGGGTTTATTTATTATTAATAATCCATTCATTTAGATAATTTCTGACATTTAGGGCAATAATAAGTTCCTCTTCCACCTATTTTATCTTTTATAATAATAGAATTACAAATACGACATTTTTCTCCTTCTCTTTGATGAACATATAAATCATTTTGAAACATACCTGTTATACCTTCATCAGAAGTATAACTTCTAATAGTAGTTCCACCTTTCTTTATAGCCTCTTCAAGAACTTCTTTAGTATTCTTAATAATATTATTAAGTTCTGTATTTGATAATTCCTTAGGTATTTTATATGGATTTATTTTACTTAAAAATAATATTTCATCCGCATAAATATTTCCAATACCAGTAATAATTGATTGATCGAGTAAAACACTTTTTATAGGTATCTTTTTATCTAAATATTTTTCTTTTAAATAACTACTAGAAAGATCTTTACTCCAAGGTTCTAAACCTAATTCTTTGATTGGTTTACATTCTTCTAATTTGTCTTTAGTAATTAAATACATCTTTCCAAATTTTCTAACATCTTGATATCTTAAACTAGTATTATCTGTAAATTCAAATATTATATATTGATGTTTAGTTATTTCATCATCTATATTTTTTAAGAAATACTTTCCTTCCATTCTTAGATGAGATAATAAATAATAATTATCTAAATGAAAAATTATCCATTTACCACGACGAGAAAAATCATTAATAGTTTGACCTACTAATAAGTTTTTAAATTCATCTACTGATGGTTCTTCTACAATATTAGGATATCTAACTATTACTCTATTTATTTTTTTACCAATTACTTTTCTTTTTAAAGTTTCTTTTACAGTTTCTACTTCAGGTAATTCTGGCATTATTATCACCTACTTTGCTTCATACCAATCATTTCCTTTATTAACATCTACTACTAAAGGAACATTTAATTTATAAGTATTTTCCATAATATTAACAATAATATCTGTTGCTTCTTTTTCTTCAGATTTCAATATATTAAATACTAATTCATCATGTACTTGAATTAATATTTTACTCTTTAATCCCCTTTTATTAAATTCATCATATATTTCAATCATAGCTTTCTTTAATATATCAGCAGCACTTCCTTGTACTGGAGTATTCTTAGCCATTCTTTCTCCACTTTGTCTAATCATATAATTCTTATTATTTAATTCATCAATAACTCTTTTTCTATTCATAATAGTTTTAACATAGCCATTTTTATGAGCTTCTTCTACTATATTATCCATGTATTCTTTTATAGCAGGATAACTATTTAAATAATTATTTAAGAATTTTTCTGCTTCTTTAAAATTCATATGTAAGTCTTCTGATAAACCAAAACTACTCATACCATATAAGATTCCAAAATTAACTACTTTAGCTTGTCTACGCATATTAGGTTCAACCTTATCTATAGGAACTCCAAATATATCACTAGCAGTTTTAGCATGAATATCTAATCCTTTTTTAAAAGCCTCAATCATATTAGTAGCATTAGATAAACTTGCAAATACTCTAAGTTCAATTTGAGAATAGTCACTAGATAGAATAATTGAATCATCATCAGGTACAAAAGCTTTTCTAATTAATTTACCATATTCATATCTAATTGGAATATTTTGTAAATTAGGATTAGAAGAAGATAATCTACCAGTTCTAGTTAAAGTTTGATTAAAACAAGTATGAATTCTTCCATCTTCTTCAATAAAATCTTGTAGTCCTTGAATATAAGTACTATTTAGTTTAGTTAAAGTACGATATTCTTCAATTAAAGGAATTATAGGATGAACAGATTCTAGTTTTTGTAATATATCTACACTAGTAGAATAAGTATCATTTTTAACTCTTTTTGGATAAGGAATACCCATTTTATTAAATAGAATATCCCCTAATTGTTTTGGAGATGAAATATTAAATTCTTCTCCACTATAAGAATATATTTCTTTAGCTATTCTATCTATTTCTTTATCTAAATCTTTACCCATTTCAATTAAATAATCTTTATTAACTTTAATACCTGTAATTTCCATATCTGCTAGAACTTGTATTAAAGGCATTTCTAAATTAGTAAATAAGTTATAACTCTTATCTTCCTTTAATCTATCAATTAATTCATCTTTATGTTCATATATATATTTAGCTTTTAAGCAAGCATTCTTTGCAATAACTTCTTCATCTGGCATAGATAATTTTGCTTGAGTACCAAACTCTTTTTCATAAAAATCAATCTTAATACCATTATTATTCATATAATAAGTAATATCATCTTTAATATTTTCATTTAATAGATATGCTGCAACCATCATATCAAAATCAACATTAGAAATACTTAAATTATTCTTATTTAATACATAAATTAATTTTTTTAAATCATAAGTACATTTTTTATATGAAGAATTTAATATAGTAGGATTTTTCTTTAATACATCAAATGGAATATAAAATGAAATATCTTTATTATAAATAGATACACCAATAATATTATCTTTGTGATAATCATATCCATATGTTTCTACATAAATAGAAAAATCATCTTTAATATTAATTTCATCCATAGATTTAACTATTTTATAATCTATATCTAATATGTTTTCTTTTATATCAGATTCTTCTATATCTAATTTCTTTATAAGAGAATAAAACTCTAACTCATTTAATAAATCTATATATTTTAAAGTATCAATTCCATTATATTTAATAGAATTAAAATCAGTATCTATATTTACATCTTTATATATAGTAGCAAGATCATAACTCATAAATGCTTTTTCTTTATCTTTTTCTAGTTTCTCTTTAACTTTTCCTTTAACTGAATCAATATTATTATATAAATTTCCTAAAGTACCATATTCTTGTAATAATTTAAGAGCAGTTTTTTCTCCTACTCCTGCTACTCCAGGAATATTATCTGAAGAATCTCCCATAAGAGCTTTTAAATCAACCATTCTTGGAGGTTCTATTCCATAAGTATTAAAGAATTCTTCTTTAGTCATTCTAATATAATCATTAGTCTTTAATAGTTTTACTTCTACTTTATCAGTTATCAATTGTAATAAGTCTTTATCACTAGAAATAATAGTAGCACAGTAATCACTACTCTCATCTATTTTCTTTGCAAAAGTACCAATAATATCATCTGCTTCATAATTATCTATTTCATAGTATTTAAATCCCATAGCAGTAACTAATTCTCTTGATTTTGGAAATTGTAATTTTAATTCATCAGGAGTAGCAGCTCTACCACCTTTGTAATCAGTATATTTTTCATGTCTAAAAGTTTTCCCTTTATCAAAAGCAATCATTACATATTCAGGATTTTCTTCATGAATTATTTTGTTCATCATATTAACTAATCCATATAAAGCATTAGTAGGAAATCCTTTACTATTTTTCATAGTATTTCCAGAATATGCAGTAGCATAATAACTTCTAAATAAAATATTATTACCATCTATTAAAAGTACTTTTTTCATATATATCACCTGTAATTTATTATATCATTTAACTTATTTTTTAAAAAGAAAAACAAGTACATTAGTACTTGTTTAATCTATTTATTAATGTTGATTATCTACATTTATATCTCCATCAACTTTTACATGGGCATCTCTATGAACTGTTGTATTTACATCTTGTTGAACATCAACATTTGAATTTTGTTTAATTGATACATTTGAATCACGATCAATTGTAGTATTAACACTACCACCAATGTGAGTTGTAGTATTACCATCTACTATTGTTGAATGAGAACCAGCAATATGCTCAGTAGTATTACCATCTACTATTGATGAATGTGATCCACCAATATGTTCAACAGTATCACCAACAACATTTCTAGTATTAGTTCCTCCTATACGTTCAACAGTATCACCATCAACAGTTCTATTATGAGCTCCTCTTATATGTTCAAGAGTATCAGATTCAACTTCAACAGTATGAGTTCCACCGATATGCTCAGTAGTGTTTCCACCTACATCAACATTTACATCTCCAGTGAAGTTACCTTTAGCATTTCCGGAAATATTTGCTTCAACATCTCCAGTATAATTTCCAACAGCTTTACCAGAAACATTAGTTTCAATATCACCATTGTAATTACCTGTTGCTTTACCATTTACATTAGCTTCTAAGTCACCATTATATGTAGCAACTGCTTTACCTTGAACTGTTGTTTCAAGATCTCCATTATATGTAGTAGTAGCTTTACCTTGAATATTAGTTTCAATACCACCATTGTATGTAGCTGTTGCTTTACCATCAACTACAACGTCGATATCTTGAACATGAACAGTAGCATTTTGTTGTTGTCCTTGTTGGTTAGGTGGTTGCAATGGTTGTTGCCCATTAGCAGCAGTTCCACCAGCCATAGCACCTGCAAGTCCTGCTAAACTTGAAGCATCTATTTTAACTGTAACTGGTTGTTCATCGATTCTAACTTTTTCTGAATTCTCGAAGTCAGAATCATCACGAGTAGCAACTTTTGTATTTGGTCCAAAAGATTGGTCTGTACGATCATGATCTTTAGTTGGATCGTTAACATCTTCTGTAAACTTATGCCTTCTTGCGTAAAATTCATCCTCAGCATTTTGTTCCTCAATATTTTGTTTTCTCTTATTGCTCCAGTATTTATTTTCTTCAGTAGCTTTTTTGTCACCAGCTTCTTGCTCTTTTCCAGCACTTTGATATCCGCCATATGCAGACTTAGTAAATTCATTTGATCCCATCATAGCACCAAATACAGCACTATTTCCACCTTTAGCTGTTTGACCTAATGTATTAAAGTATCCACCAAGTTTTCCTCCAGCAGCAGTTGCTTTATGTTCTTTAAGTCTATCATTAATCGATTTACCACTTTGTCCTAAAGGTAAACCTCCAATTGCTTGTTTCCCAGTACCTATAACTCCACCAACGGCAGCTCCACCAGCAGCAACAGCGCCAACAACAGCACCTTTAATTACACCAGTTACGTTCTTCAATAATCCATCTGCTGAAGATTGTTGTTCTAAGTCTAATCCAAAGACTTGTCCAACATACTTTGGTAAATCCATCATAAATGCCAACATAGCAATTAATATTATAGCTCTAAGTAAGTTATCATCCTCTGCGATCAACGATCCAGATACATATATATTAC
>CACYBN010000068.1 GCA_902772675.1 uncultured Erysipelotrichaceae bacterium | reverse complement strand
TTATGAAATAAAGTTCTATTTTAATAGAACTTTTTCTATAGTAAAAAACTGTAAATAATAAATATATTTACGTTAATTGTTAAATGATTAAACCCCTTATAAAATAAGGAAATATTAAATATTATTATTATTTCTCTATATTATTAATTTACTATAAATTTTTATTATGAGATAATTGTAACAGGAGAGTTGAAAGATGGGAAAAGACGATGAATTGTTAGAGAAATCAAAATCCAAAAGTTTTAAAGAAAAAGGAATAAAAGAATTTCTAAACGAATATGCTGATAGCAATTTAAAATTTACAGATGAAAGAATTAAATTATGTTCTTCAGATGATTTTAATGAATTAAGTGAAAGTTTTAAAAATTTTCAAAGATTTAAAAAAGCTCCTATTATGATAAGTCAAGTAGGTGGTTTTTATGTTATGGCTTCTTTAGCAGGATATGCAGCTGCTAATAGTAGAACTAAACCTGTATTACTTTTTTTCGATAGGAAGACAAATAATACTGCTAATGCTATTTATAATACTTTATTAATGCAGGCAATAGATAGTAAAGAGAGATATATTGCTACTTTATTTGGATTAGATGATGCCGATATAATTAAAAGTTTGGATAAGAATAAATATATAGATTATATTGTTCAGGTATATAAAGAACAAGAAGATACTACTGGTATTAAATCTGATAGAATAAAAGTTAAAGCTTTGAGAAAGTATAGAGAAAATAGAGCTTTATATGATGAAATAATTGCTAGTGAACATAATTTGGCTCATAGAGCAATGAGAGAATTAGAAGAAAATTTCAATATTGCTAATTTAGAAAAATATGCTAGTAATAAAAAATATGATAAAGATAAACATTTAGAATTGATTAAAAAAACTGTAGAAGGTAAATTAAGTAAAGAACATAGAGAATTATTTGAACCAATTGCTAAATCTATGACTGATTATTTAGCTAAAGGAGAAAACTATAGTGATTTAGTTAAATATTTATCTGAAGATATTCAAAAAAATAGTGAAAATCATATATTATGTAATAATCAAATATATAATGGTTATAAGTCATTAATTAATTCAAAAGGACAATCTGCAGTTAAGTTTGTTCCTGGAGTAGATATTTCTACTGAAGCAGGAGTTAATAAGTTAACTAACATATTAAAAAATGAAAAAATAATAGATGATAATAATAATTCTAATAGATTCCCAATTGATATAGCATTTTTGCCACATGCTGAAACATTGCAAGAGGCATTCCCATTTATAAAGAAAAATGTTGAGAAATATATAAGAGTAAATAGAGAAGGCTCTAATGATTTTACTATGCATCCTTCTGCTTCATTACATGTTAGAACGTATGATAGTATAGGTGCTAAGTTTATCGAAGATGAAAGAAAAGCAAGAAAGCCATTAAAGCATTTAACACCTATAGAAAAGCAAGAAAAAGGATTTCCTCTTTTGACTTTTATAGCAGGTGCTAATTATGGAAATATATATAATAGTGAAGAAGATTTAAATAACGTTATAGATATGGCAATCGCAGATAAAGTAGATACTGTATATATACAAGGATTAATATATTCTACGTATTATCATAATCAAACTGATAGAAGAATGCTTATAGATCCTAAATATCAGACATTAGATCAAAGATTAAAAGCCGCTAAGAAATTAGTAAAAAAGTTAAATGATAATGGTATTAAAGTAGTATATCAAATGGGTGATGAAGAATATCACTTATATGAAGATATGTTTAAGATATATACAAGAGAACAGGGTGTTACTGGTAAGAATTTCCTAAAAAGAGAAGATAAGAAATCCTCTTTTGATTGGGTAAGACCAATAATAATTCAAGAACTTATTCCTTATTTAATAAGAAGTGGAGAAGATTTAACTAATTTCTATGTTGATGAAGAACAAGAAACAAGAGTTACTGAATTATGTAATGCTTTGAAAAACTATAGAGAAGGATTACCTTTAGGTGAATTAGCTAAATATATTAAACCTGAATACTTACAGGATACTGATATGTTTAGAGTAGTATATTCAACTATTGATAACTATGATAAAGATCCAGCAATCTCAGTTAACTTGTTAAGTAATCCTAATTTTTCATCTAATACTCAATATGCTAATCCAACAGGAGG
>CACYBN010000067.1 GCA_902772675.1 uncultured Erysipelotrichaceae bacterium | reverse complement strand
TATATTTACTTCAATATTGGCAAGTATTTCAATAATATCTTGTCTTAACTCTTTTATTAAATTAGATGTTTTTCCATTTAATTGATTTATAGCTAATTTATGACTTTTGTCTGTTTTAGCATTAATTAGATCCATTACACCCTCAGCTTCTGTTAAATCTATACGTCCATTTAAGAAAGCTCTCTTTGTAAATTCTCCTGGTTCTGCTAAACGGCAACCATTCTTTAATAATAATTTTAATATGTAATTAGTTGTTGAAATACCTCCGTGAGCATTTATTTCTACTATATCTTCCATAGTAAATGTTCGAGGAGCCTTCATAACACTAATTAATACTTCATCAATAACCTCATCACCATCTATTATATAATCATAATTTATGGTATGTGATTCTACTTTATCTAATTTTTTTCTTTTTGTTATTCCGTTAACAATCTTTATAGCATCTTTACCACTAACTCTTATTATTGAGATAGCTCCAACACCTAAAGCTGTTGAAATAGCAGTTATAGTATCGTTCATAAGTACCTCCTTATCTTATCTTTTTAAATATTAAAGCTAATCCTACATATTTATATAACTGTTTAGGATGCTTAAATATTTCTAAAGAAGTAAACTTATCAACAAGAGTTATTATCCATCCCTCACAATATTTTGGAGGGGTTACAGTTAAAGGAAACATGTGTTTTTTTATTGAATCAGCTATTTTATTATTTATCATATTAGGAAAATAAATTTGCGAATTTATAAGAGCCTCAGTAGGGTGTATAAATCCATGCATATTTCTTATTCCTTTTTTAGGATGAAGTTGCCAATCATCATAATAGAAATCATGTAGTAAACCAGCAATTGCTGCACTTCGATAATCTAGCTTCATCTTTTTAGCTATTATATATGAATAATACGAAACATAAAGACTATGTGTATATACTGATCTATTTTCATGATGATGATATTCTAAACGCTTTTGAAATTCTGGATGTTCTAAAATATCTTTAACAATATCATAATATTCATTATCTATTTTTTTAAATATTTTTTCTAAATCTTTAGTTTCATTCATAGATATCGCCCTTTCAATTGAATAATTATACACCAAAATACTAAAAAAAAGAAGACTTTTTAGTCTTCTTTATAACTTATTACAACATAACGTTGAGGTTCTTCACCAAAGCTCTCAGTTGTTAAATTTTTAAAACTACTTACTATTTCATGTACTAATCTTCTTGAATATGAATTCATTGGATCTAATTTTGCATCTATTTTAGTATTTAATACTTCTTTAGCAATTCTTTTTACTTCTCTTTCTAAGCGTTTTTCTTTATTCATCTTATAGCCTGCAGCATCAACATTAATTCTAATATTAAATCCTGTAGCGTTATTTAAAGCTTGATGTAAAAGTAATTGAATTGAATTTAATGTTTTTCCTTCTTTTCCTATTAATATAGGATTAGATTCACTTATTAACATTACATTATAACTTTTGTTATCAACTAATCTTATTTCAGTGTTAACTTTAATATCCATAGCAAGAGCAATATTAATTATGTATTCTTTAATGAATTGCTTAACGTCTTCCTTATTTATATAAGTTAATTCGTATTTTTTACCTTTAAATAATTTACCTGGAATTTCTTCTACTTTGTAGAATACTTCATCCACATTAATACTATTTAATAATTCTTGTTCTGATTTTCCTTCTATTTTATTTACGTCTATCATTTTTCTTGTCTCCTTTTTTAACATATTTAACATATAAATTTTGTAAAATTGTAAATGATGAGTTTGTTATCCAATATAGAGCAATTGCTGTTGATACAGAAAGTGATGCTGTACCAATCATTACTAAGGATATGTTTCTCATTGTTTTCATTTGCTTTTCTTGTTCAGGTCCCATTGAAGCTCCAACATTAAGCTTAAATGAGAAATATGTTACGGCAAATACAAGTACTACTAGAATTAAGTAATACCATTTACCTGCGGAAATTGCGATTAATGGTGTAACACCTAAATCATAGAATAGGAATTTTCCTTCAAATACTGCTGGTAATCTATATAAAGCTTCATAGAAAGCTAAGAATAATGGTAATTGAATAAATGAAAATAAACATCCAGCCGCAGGACTAATATTATATTTCTTATATAATAATGACATTTCTTGGGCTTTCATTACCATACTGTTATTATCATTCTTTCCAGCATATTTCTTTTCTAATTTATCCATTTCTGGTTTTATTAATTTCATATTTTCAGATTGCATAGCAGCTTTCTTTGTGAAAGGCACTAATAATAATCTTATTAATAAAGTTGCTAATATAACAGCTAAACCAAAGTTTTTAACTAGATATCCTATCTTTAATACAAACCATGCTAGTGGCTTAACAAATATAGTTGTCCAGATTCCTTCATAACCACCATCAGTAACTTTATAATTTTTACATTCAGGTAATTTTTTAATTTCAACTTTGTTTTCTACATATTTTTCAATAGTAGATTTTGCTGTTGGCTGACATAAAATATTAGCTACAAGGTTTTGACCTGTAACTTCATTCTTAACAATTTTATTATCTTTATCTTTTAGGTTTTTACTACATCCTGTTAATAAAAAACATAATATAACAAGAAGTAATAATATTTTTTTCTTTTTCATGTTATGACTCCCTTGTAAGTTTCAATTTTTTAAAATCATCAATTAATGAATTTTCTAATTCTTGATATGAAACGTTTAAAACTTCTTTCTTAAGAATTATTATAGCATTAAAAGTATTAATATAACTACATTTATCTATTATAGATCTAAGTCTTCTCTTATATAAATTTCTAACTACCGCATTTCCAAGTTTTTTAGAAACAGATAATCCAAATCTATAGTATTTTTGATCCTCAACTCTTTCTATATATATATAGTAGTATTTTCCCCTATAAGATTTATTAGATTTTATTATTCTTTCAAAATCTTTACTTTCTTTTAAAACATTTATTTTTTTCATTTTATCACTCCAAGTAAAAAACCACCCTAGAGTGGCATTATTAATTAATGAGTTAAAACTTTACGACCTTTTCTTCTTCTTCTTTTTATTACGTTAGATTTAGCACGTGCTAAAAATCCAATAGTTTTAGCTTTTTTTCTATTATTTGGTTGGTATGTTCTTTTCATTCTTCTCCACCTCCTGGACTTTTATATTAATTGGTTGCTGCAATTAATTATATATAGAAAAGGCTTGTTTGTCAATTATATTTAAAGAAATGTGGAAAAAAACTCCTTTTTTCATTTCCACATCAAATTTATTTCTACAGTGGAAAATTTAGTCTTTATTTTGTTGCAAATTTTTCTCTTTTCCACAATTTGTGTGGAAAACTTTTTTAACACATTCTAAAAACTTTTTTCCACTAGTTTTGTTGATAACTTTTAAATATCTATATTTTATAAGATAAAGTTTTCAACATTCCATTTTTTCTGGGAAATATATTTCCCGGTTTTTTCTTTATTTTTCAACACTTTTTTTGAATTTTTGTATTGGATTTTTTTAAAAAATAATGTACAATGAACTTAGGTGAAATAGGTGGTGATATTGTGGATTATGATGTTATATGGAATAAGTTTCTAGATAAGTTGAAAAATGAAATTCAACCAATTAATTTTGAAACATGGTTTGAAGAAACTAAACTTATCGAAATGAGTAATAATATTGCAAAAGTACAAGTCCCAATACCACTTTGTAAAAGACAAATCAAAGAAGTATATGATGACTTAGTAACTAAGCTATTTAACGAAGTTACTGAATCTAACTTTATAATGGAATATCTTACAGAAGATGAGATTGAAAATAATATTATTATTGATACTCAGACTGTAGGAATACCAAATAATAATAATTATTATGAAACAAATCTAGATCCTAAATATAAATTTGATAACTTCTTACTAGGAAGATCAAATAAGTTTGCAAGAGCAAATGCTTTAGGAGTAGCGGAAAGACCTGGACAACTATATAATCCATTATTTATCTATGGTCCTAGTGGTGTAGGTAAAACGCACCTTATGCATGCAATAGGTAATTATATTACTAAAAATTCAAATGCGAAGGTATTATATGTAACTACAGAAAAGTTTGTAAATGATTTTCAAAAGATGTATCGTTTAAAGAAAGAAAATCCTAATGGTAGTTATGTAGATGAATTTAAAAACAAATATCGTAATGTTGATGTATTAATAATAGATGATATTCAATATTTTGAAACATCGCCAGGAACTCAACAAGAATTCTTTAATACATTTAATGAATTACACAGTAATAATAAACAAATTATTATTTCTTCCGATAGATCACCTAACGATTTCAAAAAATTGGAAGAAAGACTTAAAACAAGATTCTCTTGGGGATTATCTGTGGATATTCTTCCACCTGATTTTGATTTAAGAATGAGTATTATCAACAGTAAAATATCTGATGTTCAAGTAGAATTTCCAGAAGATGTTAAAGAATATATCGCTGGTATATGTACAACAGATGTTAGAAATCTAGAAGGTTGTATAACAAGAGTATTATCTTATGCAGCTATTATGAATGGTTCTAATATTGACTTAGAACTTGCGGAAGAAGCTTTAAATGGCTTTATTGGTAAACCAATTATCTCTAGAAATAAAATAAATCAAGTTCAACAATTAGTTGCTCAAAAATATAATATTTCCGTTGAAGACTTAAAAGGTAAGAAAAGAAAAGCTAATATAAGTTATCCACGTCAAATAGCTATGTATATATGTAGAGTTAAATTAGATGAACCTTTAGCTCGTATAGGTAGTGAATTTGGTGGAAAAGATCATACAACAGTTATGCACTCAGTTAATAAGATTACACAAGAAGTAAAAAGGGATAAACATTTAGAAGATGAAATAACTAAAATTGCTGTGCAAATTAAATAATGTTTAAAAGTTTTATTTAATAACTTTATTATCCACAGTAAAAATAAGCTATTAGACCTTATAAAATAAGTAAATAGTAAAGTTATACACATTTTCCACAGTAATAATAATAATTAATATATAAAAAGGAGAAATAAATATGAAAATAAAAATTAAACAAAATGTTTTAATGGAACATCTTAATTACGCAATAAAAGGTATTTCAACTAAAAATATAATTCCTATATTAAACTGTATAAAACTAGAACTTAATAAAGATGGTTTATACTTATTAAGTACTGATAATGAAATAGCTATAAAAACTTTTATTGATAAAAAAGATATTGAAGATATTATTGAAACAGGTGATGTACTTGTTTCTGGTAAATTACTTTTTGAAATTATTAGAAAATTAGATAATGAAGTTATTACTATTGAAGAATTAATGGATTCTAAACTTAATATTTATACTTCTAATTCATCATTTACTTTAAACTGTAATAATTCTAATGAATTTCCAGAACTTGAATTAGAGGAAAAAGAAAATCCTATTAAAATTAATCAAAAAGTATTTAGAACTTTAATTAATCAAACTATCTTTGCTACATCACAACAAGAATCAAGACCAGTACTTACAGGTATTAACTTTAAATTTAGTAAAAATCTACTTGAATGTACAGCAACTGATTCATATAGATTAGCTAAGAAAAAAATAGAAATTAATAATGATGAAGAATTCAATATTATTATTCCTACTAAGAATTTAAATGAATTAGTAAGAATGTTTAATAATGATGAAGAAGATATTGAAATAAATATATTTGAAAATAAAGTAATATTTAAATTTGGAACTATCTTATTATTATCAAGAGTTATTAATGGTACTTATCCAGATACTTCTAAATTAATTCCTGAAAAATTCTCATTAACAGTTAAAATTAAT
>CACYBN010000066.1 GCA_902772675.1 uncultured Erysipelotrichaceae bacterium | reverse complement strand
TATAACTGGCAACAATTCTATGCAATGAAATTGATAAAACTAAGACCTGATACAATATCTCAGTTGAGTGTAGATGGTAATGTTCTACTAACTAAACCAAACAGTGAAGACCACTTTAGAGCTCGATAAAGCCCCACTTACTTTACTTTAATAGATTAGATGGATAAATATTCATATCAATAATAAAAGAGGCTAAAATAGTCTCTTTTTAAGTCTTATATATATATAACCTTATTAATAATTAATATAAGGTTATAATACGCGTATATTAACCTTATTATATATATAAATAAGGTTATAAATAATTACAAAAAAATTATTCTGTAAAGTTTTAAAAAAATATTTTTTCATGTAATGTCATCAATCATATTTTGTGATATATTATTAATAGTTATGATGATAGATATGATGATATATACCTACTAGTATCTTATAAATTTTGAATATATTTTTCTTTTTATAAAGCAACATAATATCAATTATAGGAAGTTAATCTTCGAAAGAAAAGTTAGATAAACAATATATTATCTAACTTCTTTATATTATCTCTTTTTAATTAGAACAGCACAACCTGTATCTAATTGTTCGCGATCATAATTTCTAGAACTAGCTAAAGTATATACTCTAGATTTTATTGGTTCTTTTCTTCTAATACTATCATTTATTTCAAATTCAGATATATGTCTAGTAGATAAGTATATTTCTTCAACATTTTTATAATGGAAGAATGAACCATTACTATTATCTAAAGATGTTCCAGGATATGAGTTAGGATCTCCTGATGTAATATCATATACACTATCAGAACCTTCTTGTTTAATATAGCAAGCTAAGTTACCAATATTATATATTAGAGCACTCCCTTCACCATCGGAGATAGCAAAACTGAAAATTGAATTCATATTTCCATTAAAAGATCTAACTTCTTCTTTTATACCTTTTACTAGTTCAGCTAAAGTATAATATAAGACAGGATCAGTTAATGAGAAATCTTGTTTATTTTTAACAAACCAGTTTGTTACTCTACTAGTGATATATTTTACAGTTCTTCTACTATCTTCGTCTTCTTTATCAGAACCTTTTGCTAATACTAGTAGTTTTAAGTTTTTATCTATAGTACTTACTGCTTTATCAACACTCAAACAAGTATTATATTCCCTATTTGCCATTTCATCGCCTTCTACTATTCTAGTAGCAAACTCTGCTCTGATAACTTTCGTTGGGTCTGAAAATCTACTAAGAAGCCAATTAAATACGTTTAGATTTTTCATAAATTACCGTCTCCTTTCCTTAAAATTTCGTGTTATATTATATCATAAAAATCAATATTTCTTAAGGGTAGATCTGGTTAAATTCTCCTACTTAACACTATTGTACACAAAAAAAGATATCTTTCGATATCTTACACTTTTCTTGATTGAATTTCTGCGATTTTTTCTAATACTTCTTTAGCATTACTTTCATTGATTTCATTATATCCCAATTCAGATAATGCTTGTACTTTCGCAGTATTTAATTCTTGAGTTCTAGATAGTTTTTCTTCATTCTTATGTTCAATATCTTGTACAAATCTCTTATGAGCTTCACTTAATTTATTTTTAGAAGCTCCTCCATTATTATATAGAGTTAATCCTGAGAATAAGATACTCTCAAAAATAAATTGTTGTTCTTTATTAAAAGCAAATTCCATTGGATCAGTAAATCCCATAGATTTTGACATATAAGCTAATATATATTTTAGCTCTGGGTTAGTCTCCATAGATCTTAGATAATGATATAAATAGATATAAGCATTATAAGTATCTTTAGTTTGGTCATCTTGTAACTTTTCCTTTAATAAATTAATTAAATCACTTAATATTTCTTGTTCTTTTTTATTAAAGCCTTTTAAGTCTGCGATAATTTCTTTATCTCCAGAATCTTTAACACCATCATTAAGTCTTTCTTCAACTTCCATGATATAGTTTCCTTCAATAGTTAAATTATCTAAATCACTTTCATCTTTAATATTTAATAAATTAATTAATCTTGTAGATTTTTCTTTAGGCCAATCATGTAATGAAGGTAAGGCTAAATAGTTATATAACATTTGTCTTGATACTCCTAAATACTTTGCTAATCTTACCTTTGATATACCTAAATCATTTAATATACTACCTAATTTTTCCATATTTCTTACCCTCCATAATTTAATTTTATTATTTTACAGTTTATATGTCAAGTGTAAAATAAAAAAAGATAGATTATAAAATCTATCTATAGAAGATACCATAGTTTTTCATCATTTTTTCTTACTTCTTTAATGATTCCTCCACCAAGACATTGTTCTCCATCATAGATAACACAAGCTTGTCCTGGAGTTACTGATTTAACTTTATCATATCTAACTAATAAATTACCATCATCTAGATATTCAATTGTTATAGGTACATCATTTGATCTATATCTAAATTTGGCAGTACATTTTGTAGGTCTTTTATCAGTATTAAAATTAACCATTTCAACAATACAACTATCAGAGAATAAATATTCATTATCTTCTCCTAAAGCTACATATAAAATATTCTTTTCTAAGGATTTACCTACTACAAACATACGGTTTTCATATCCACCAATATCTAATCCTCTTCTTTGTCCAATAGTATAATACATTAGACCAATATGTTTACCTATAACTTTATTTGTATCAATATCTACTATATCTCCTGATTTACTAGGGAGATAATTCTTTAAGAATTCTCTAAAGTTCCTTTCTCCGATAAAACAAATTCCAGTAGAATCTTTTTTGCTAGCAGTAATTAAATCATATTTTTTAGCTATTTCTCTTACTTCACTCTTCTCTATATCTCCCAATGGGAAAATAACATCTTTTAGTTGTTCTCTACTAAGTTGAGATAAGAAATAGGTTTGATCTTTGTTTTGATCTTTACTTCTACATAGATCTCCATTTACCATTTTAGCATAATGACCTGTTGCTATTAAATCAGCACCTAATCTTTTTGCTTCTTTTATAAAATAATCAAATTTAATATACTTATTACACATAATATCAGGGTTAGGAGTTCTCCCCTTCTCTAACTCATCTAAGAAATAAGTAAATACATTATCCCAATATTCTTTTACAAAGTCTATTCTATGTAGAGGAATATTTAACTTCTCACATACTTTAATAGCATCATTATAATCCTCTTCTTGTGGGCATATATTATTAGAAAGAGTTGGATTACCTAATATATCATTATTAATAGCAGCATCCCAGTTTCTCATAAATAAACCTTCTACTTCATAACCTTGTTCTTTTAATAAAATAGCAGCTACTGAAGAATCTACTCCTCCACTCATACCAACAATAACCTTAGTCATATTTATTCCTCCAAACGTAGTATATTATACTACAAATCTAAACAAACTCCAATATTTACTTTTTTACCTAATTTTAATATAATTAAAAAGAGGTGTTTTTATGAATAATAAAGTAATAAAAGTATTAACTTATATAATTAGTATCATTATGATAGCAGCAATGGTCTTATCCTTAATAATTCCATTCTTTTACGTATAAAAAATATCTTTTCGAGGAAAGATATTTTTTTATTCTTTAATAAAAGATAATGCAAAACTAGAACCAACCATAACTATATAGAAATAAGCACAAAAATCATAATCAATTCTATATATGAAATTTAATATATAATGACTAGATTCAAAAGAATACATGTTTAGTCCTAAGAATGTATAAAATATATAATAAGTAAATATAACAAAGAAAGCATATATAGAAGTAATAATATAAGATTTTTCATTTATTTTTAAAGCATATAGTTTTTGATTTAAATAGAAAGTAAAAATTACATATATAATAGAAACTAGTAAAAATAAGAAAGCAAGTCCTCCAAGTAAAAATAAATCATTTACATAATATAAAGTTTCTGTACTAGTACCTAATACTTTAATAATATTACTATATTCACTATACATAAAATAAAATACTAATAAATATATAACAGTGATTCCTGCAAAGATTATATAATCTTTTTTTAATGTAGGATCTTTTCTTTTTCTACTTGTCTTAGTTAAGTGCTTTAATAAAACAGAAGGACCTAAGAAAAACATAGAAAAATATATTATAAAAAATAAAGCAAATTTTACTATCTCCATATATATCCCCTTCTCTATTCTCTTTAATTATAACAAGTTTTTTATAGATTATCTACTTTTTTTCAGTTATAATTAAATAGGTGATTATTTATGAAGAAAAAATATGATGTTATTATAGTAGGAGCTGGACCAGCAGGTCTATTTGCAGCTTATGAACTTATTACTAAAAATAATAAATTAAAAATATTATTATTAGATCGTGGTAAATATGCTAAAACTAGACTTTGTCCAATGAATAAATATGGTACTCAATGTGCTAATTGTAATCCATGCCAAATATTAAGTGGTTATGGAGGAGCTGGTACTTTTTCAGATGGTAAATTAAACTTTATACCTAAATTAGGAAAAAGTGATTTATTTAAATATATGACTGAAGAAGAAGCTTATAAAATAATAGATGATACTGAGGAAATATATACAAAATTTGGAATGGATGCTGAAGTATATCCATCTAATTTAGATAAAGCAGAAGAATATAAAAAGAAAGTAGCTTTATCTGGTGCTAGATTACTTCTTATTAAACAAAAACATTTAGGTAGTGATTATTTACCTAGCTATATTGAAGATTTAACTAATTTTATAAGAGAAGCTGGTGTTGATTTATTAGATCAAACTAATTGTAATGATATCCATTCTGTTTCTAAAAATGAGCATAAAGTAATCATAGAAAAAGATGGTAAAGAACAAGAATTAACTTCTAAATATGTAATTGTAGCTCCAGGAAGAACTGGTGCTAAATGGGTACAAGAACTAGCAGATAAATATGATATTCCATATACATCTCAATCAATTGAAATTGGAGTACGTGTCGAAGTAAGAAAAGAAATAATGCAAGAGATATGTTCAGTAATATATGATCCTACTATTTTTATAAAAACTAAGACATATGGTGATGAAATAAGAACTTTCTGTACTAATCCAGGTGGATATGTAACAAAAGAAAATTATTATGGATATATTTGTGTAAATGGACATTCTTTAAAAGAAATAAAATCAAATAATTCAAATTTTGCATTTATATCTAAAGTTACTTTAACTGAACCAGTTACAAATACTAGATTATATGGAGAATCTATTGCTAGAATAGCTAATGTTCTAGGAGATGGTAAACCTATTATCCAAACATTAAAAGATTTAAAAGATGGAAGACGTAGTGAATGGCATAGAATTAATAAAGGATTTATTACTCCTACTCTAAAAGATTGTGTAGCAGGTGATTTAGCTTTAGTTCTACCTCATAGAATTATTACTAATATAATCGAAGGATTAGATAAATTAAATGAAATAATTCCAGGTGTTAATAATGGAGAAACTTTACTTTATGGACCTGAGATTAAGTTCTTCTCAAACGAAATAGAAACAGATAATAAATTTAAATTAAAAGATTATGATGTATATTTTGTAGGAGATGGAGCTGGTAAAGCAGGTAATATAGTTACTGCTAGCGCTACTGCTCTAATATCTGCAAGAGATATATTAGAAAGAGAAAAATAAAAAAACAGTTTTATAACTGTTTTTTTTATCCAACATAAATAATCCTACTAACTATAATTATCTAATAATTCTTGTAGTCCAGGAACATCTAATTTATTTTGCCATTTTAAATTAGTAATATATTTCTTTGTAGTCATTTTATTATCTAACATAATTTTAACTACTTGTAAGTTAAATTCATCTTTATCCATATCTTTTGATTTATTAACTAAATTTACTGTATCAGTAACTGTATTAACTAAACTAGAAGTATAATTACTTAATACAGGTGTATTGTATAAGACTTTATCTTTTAATTTAGAATCTGCTACTACTGTTTGATTAAATATTGGGAATTGTAAGAAAATACATAATAAGAAAATAATTACATATCCTTCTAATAATCCTACAAAGAAACCTAATATTTTAGATACTAATCCAAGAAGTATTGTAGCATCTAAAATCTTTTCTAATATTTTAGTAACTGTAACTATAACACTAAAGATAATACCTAATACTGCAAATACTAAGATAAATGCAATTATATGATATAAAATTATATTTAATGTTACATATCCTTTTAAAGTTCCTCCAAAATCAAAGAAAGGAAGATATAATCCCATCCATTCCCCAATAGGAGTCTTTATTATAAAAGAAATAAATAATAATATATAAAACCCTATTGTAAGTACTAATTCCTTAAATACACCTCTTTTAAAGCCTACTACACCGGCTAAAAGAACTAATAAAACTAAACATACATCAATAACATTTATTGATAAAATATCCATATCTTTACCTCCAATTATATATTAAGTATAACATAAAAATTATTTCTTATCATCTAAATCTCTTTTTAATTCATAAAGAATATTTAATGCTTCAATCGGTGTAATTTCTAAAGGATTAATATTCTTTAATTTCTCTTCTATCTTACTACTTTTCTCTTTGTCTTCATCAAAATCTAAGAATAGAGATGTTTGAGTAAATGTTTGTTCTTTCTTAGATTTATTCTCATACATATCTAGTATTTCATCTGCTCTTTCAATTAGAGACTTAGGAAGTTTTGCAAGACTTGCAACATGTATTCCATAACTCTTATCTACTGCCCCATTTTTAACTTTATGTAAGAAATTAATCTTACCATCTTCAAGATTAGCACTTACATGTACATTTCTTAGTTTAGGTAAGTCATTAGCTAGTACAGTTAATTCATGATAGTGAGTAGAAAATAAAGTTTTAGCTCCTATATTATCATGAATATATTCAAGAATAGCTTGAGCTAGACTCATTCCATCATATGTAGCTGTTCCTCTACCCAATTCATCAAATAATATCAAACTATTTTGTGTAGCTTCTGATATAGCAGTATTTGCTTCTTTCATTTCTATCATAAATGTAGAATCTCCAGATACTAAATCATCACTAGCACCTATTCTAGTAAATATTCTATCAAATATAGGAATAGAACATTCTTTAGCAGGTACAAAAGATCCAATTTGAGCCATAATAACAGTTATAGCTAATTGTCTCATATATGTACTTTTACCAGCCATATTAGGTCCAGTAATAAGTAGTATATTAACATCATCTCTCATAATAACATCATTAGATACATAATTATCTTTGATTACTTTTTCTACGACTGGATGTCTTCCATTTTTAATAATAATATCTCTTTCATCTGTAATATTAGGTCTAATATATGAATTTTCTTCTGCTACAGTAGTTAATGCAGTCATCATATCAATTTCTGCAATTATCTTACTATTATTTTGAAGAATACTAGTATATTTTTTTACTTCATCCCTAATATTCATAAATAATTTATATTCTAAGTCAATTATCTTTTCTTCAGCACCTAAAATAATATTTTCTTTTTCCTTTAAGATTGGAGTAATAAATCTTTCACAATTTACTAAAGTTTGTTTACGATCATATTTCCACTCATCTTTAACTAATGGAATATTACTCTTAGATATTTCTATATAATAACCAAATACTTTATTATATCCAACTTTTAAATTCTTAATACCTGTTCTTTCTCTTTCTTCTTGTTCAAACTTCAAAATAAAATCTTTAGAATTAGATCTAATACTTTTTAATTCATCTAACTCACTAGAATATCCTTCTTTTATTAATGAACCTTCTTTTAATGTAACAGGAGCGTCTTCATTAATTGATTTTTCTAACAACTCATATAATTCATTAAGTACTTCAATATTTTTATTATATTTTAATTCATCTAAAATATCATGAATCGTAGGAAATACTCTAATAGAGTTCTTTAATTGAATTAAATCTCTAGCATTTAAATTACCATAACTAACTCTAGATAATAATCTTTCTAAATCATAAACATTATCTAAAGCTCTAACTAGATCTTCTTTAAGAATAAATTCATTCAAGAATTTCTCTATAGTATCATATCTTCTATTTAATTCTTCTTTATCTGTTAATGGATTCTCTATATTATATTTTAATAATCTACTACCCATCGCAGTTTTAGTCTTATCTAATAACCATAATAAAGAATACATTCTATCTTTATTTCTAATTGTTTCTATTAATTCTAAATTTCTTTTAGTATGTACATCAAATATTAAATACTTATCACTAGTAATAACTTCAGATGGTTGTATATGAGATAAATCTCCTTTTTTAGTATTAATAATATAAGAAAGTAAATGTTTAACTCCAGTAACTAATCTAATATCATTTAAATTCTTATATAAACCTTCGTAATTATCTTCTTCATATAAATCATCTATTATGGTAATTAAGATATCATAAAATTCACGTAACTCTTGTACTATTTCACGATCAGTCTTATCGCTTACAATAAGTTCTTTTATATTACGTTTAGTTATCTCTTTAACTAGTTTTTCTTTATCATGATCAATAATCATTGAGTATAAATAACCAGTAGTTATATCAGAAAAAGTAAGTACATAGCAATAATCAAAATCATAAACACTACCTAAATAATTATTATCTTTTTCATCTAAATCAGAATCTAATCTAGTTCCTTTAGTAACTACTTGAACTATATCTCTATCAACCATTCCTTTAGTAGTCTTTGGATCTTGCATTTGCTCACATATTGCAACTTTATATCCTTTTTCTACTAATTTATCTAAATATGAAACATATGCATGATGAGGTACACCACACATAGGAACACGTTCTTCTAATCCTGCATTTCTACCAGTCAAAGTAAGACCTAATTCTCTATTACCTATAACTGCATCTTCAAAAAACATCTCATAAAAGTCCCCTAAACGATAAAAAATTAAAGTATCAGGATACTTATCTTTAATATCTAAATATTGTTTCATCATAGGACTAATTTTATTTCTATCTACATCTTTTCTGTTCATTAAACCACCTGCTTTATTAACTTAATATTATATCAATATTATTT
>CACYBN010000065.1 GCA_902772675.1 uncultured Erysipelotrichaceae bacterium | reverse complement strand
GCATATACAAAAGAAGGATTCGATATGTTTGATGAAATGAACAACAAGATTGATAAGGAAGTTACAACATTCTTAATGCGTGCAGAAGTAAAACAAAACATAGAAAGAAAAGAAGTTGCTAAAAACAAAATTAGATACCTTTTAGATACCCTTGGGAAGGTATCTAAATAGGTATCTATATAAATCTTGGCAATAAAAAAAGCTCCGCAAAGCTTTATTTTACGGGCTTTTAATTATTTACCACAACATTGTTTATATTTCTTACCACTGCCACATGGACATGGATCATTTCTACCTATTTTTTTACTTCTAACAGGTTTTGGTTTAGTTCCTTCTTCATTACCTTTGTTTGAGAATTTTTCTTTACTAATTTCTTTTCTTTCTAGATTTTGTGTAATTTGTGCTTTAACTAAGAAATTAGTTACATCTCTATCTATGTTTTGGAACATCTTATCAAATAATTCGAATCCTTCAACTGTATAAGCACGTAATGGATTTTCTTGTCCATAACTTCTTAAGTTAATACCCTCTCTTAAGTGAGACATAGTATTAATTTGTTCAGTCCAATACTTATCAATGATATTTAATGTAATAACTTTCTCAAATTCTTCTGCGATTGCTACAGGTACTACACCAATCTTTTCATTGTATTCTTCTACTATTTGATTATATATCTTATCAATAATTTCTTGATCTTTAAGTCCTTTTATATCATCAACAGAAATATCTTCTCTTAATAGAGTATTAACATAATCTACTATTTCTGATAAGTCTTCATCTGTTAATTTTCCTTCTGGGAAAATATGTGATTTAACTACATCTGTAATATGATTATTAAATGTTTTTAATACTGTTTCATGAATTGATTCATTCTCAAGAATTTCATTTCTTCTTTCATACATAATCTTTCTTTGATTATTATTAATATCATCATATTCAAGTAAATGTTTACGAATATCAAAGTTATTTCCTTCTACTCTTCCTTGAGCAGATTCAATTGATTTTGTAAATGTTCTTGATTTAATACATTGATCATCATCAAATCCTAGAGATTGAAGCATTCTTTTAATTCTATCAGTACCAAATCTAACCATAAGATCATCTTCCATTGATACATAGAATTGAGTATAACCTGGATCTCCTTGACGTCCAGAACGTCCACGAAGTTGGTTATCTATACGACGTGATTCATGTCTTTCAGTACCAAATACACATAAACCACCTAATTTTCTAGTTTCATCAGTTAATTTGATATCTGTACCACGACCAGCCATATTAGTAGCAATTGTTACTGCTCCTTTTTCTCCAGCTTTTGCAATTATTTCAGCTTCTCTAGCATGGTTCTTAGCATTTAAAACTTCATGTGGAATTTTCTTTTGTCTTAATAAACTACTAATTAATTCATTTGTTTCAATAGCAATAGTACCTACTAGTACTGGTTGACCTGTTTTATGTCTTCTTTCAATTTCATTAACTAGAGCTTTAAATTTACCTTGTTTAGTAGCAAATACTAAATCTGGTTCATCATCACGTATAACTTCTTTATTAGTTGGAATTTGAATAACATACATATTATAAATATTTCTGAATTCTTCTTCTTCTGTTTTAGCAGTACCAGTCATACCTGATAATTTCTTATACATTCTAAATAAGTTTTGGAATGTAATAGTAGCTAAAGTCTTAGTTTCTTGTTTAATTGTTACTCCTTCTTTAGCTTCGATAGCTTGATGTAATCCATCACTATAACTACGTCCCTTCATTAAACGACCAGTAAATTTATCAACGATAACTACTGTATCATCTTGGACTACGTAATCTACATCTAATTTCATTCCATAATTTGCTTTTAAAGCTTGGTTAATACTATGTACTAATCCAGTCTTATCAGCATCAAATAGGTTAGATACTTTAAAGTGCTTTTCAGCTTTTTTAACACCTTGTTCAGTTAAAGTAACACCTCTAGTTTTTTCATCTACTTTATAATCGTCTTCATTAGTTAATCCTTTTACAAAAGTATCAGCATCTTGATATACTGATGCAGCTTTTAATTCTCCTCCAGAAATAATTAATGGAGTTCTTGCTTCATCTATTAATACTGAGTCAACTTCATCGACAATAACAAAGTTTAAAGGTCTTTGTACTCTATCTTCTTTTTTAACTACCATGTTATCTCTTAAGTAGTCAAAACCTAATTCATTATTAGTAGTATACATAATATCGCAATTATATACTTCTTGTTTTTGTTTAGGTGTTAAATCTCTTAAGTTTACTCCAACTGTTAAACCTAAGAATCTATGAATATTACCCATCCATTCAGCATCACGTTGAGCTAAGTATTCATTAACTGTAATAATATGAACACCTTCACCAGATAATGCATTTAAATATGCAGGTAATACTGCTGTTAAAGTTTTACCTTCACCTGTTTTCATCTCTGCTATATTTCCTTTATGGATAGCTATAGCACCTAATAATTGAACATAAAATGGTTTTTCTCCAATAACACGATAAGCTGCTTCTCTTGCAGTAGCATAAGCTTCTACTAAAAGGTCATCTAAAGTTTCTCCATTTGCTAATCTTTCTTTAAATTCTTGTGTTTTTGCTGCTAATTTCTCATCAGATAATTTACTATATTTTTTATCTAATGCATCTATTTGATCAGCTAATACTGAAAATTTCTTTAATTCTTTATAATCATGATCAAATAATTTTCTAAAAATGCTCATTAAATCATCTCCTGCATAATTTATTTTATCAAATACTAGTTGAAATATAAAGTTTTTTCTTATTTTTCAACAATTTTATTAAAAAAATCCTTAGTAAGACAACTAAGGATTTAACTATATATAATTAAATTGTTTCAATGATACCATATTGGTTATCTTTTCTTTTATATACAAGTGTTGGTTTCATAGTATCTTGATTCTTAAACAAATAGAAATCATGTCCAATTAATTCCATTTGAAGTATTGCTTCTTCTTCACTCATTGGTTTTGCTTCTACTTCTTTACGTTTAACTATTTTAAATTGTTCTTCTTCTTCCTCTTCTTCGATTTCATCGATAATTTTAACTGAGAAGTCTCTAACGTCTTTAGTTTTTCTCATTTGAGATTGTAGTCTAGTTTTATTCTTTCTAATTTGTCTTTCAATCTTATCAACTAGCATATCTACTGCAGCATAAACGTCTTTTTGGCTTTCTTCAGCACGTAAAATAAAGTTCTTTAAAGGAATAGTTATTTCTACTTTTTGTCTGTCTCTTTCAATCTTTATAACTACTTTTGCTTCTACATTAGATGGGTCATCAAAGTACTTATCAATCTTTTCAAGCTTCTCTTCAATATAATTTTTTATTGAATCAGTTACTTTGACTTTATCTCCTCTTATAGATATCTTCATTTACACATCATCTCCTTACACTTATATTATCATAAATTAAAAAAAACTACTAGTATTTAGTAGTTTTATCTTCTTAATAATTTTTTTTCAAATTTTTTTGTCTTTTTAGCTATTTCAGGACTAATAATACTAGTATGTAAAACAAACCATATTACTAGTACTAATAATATTACATAAATTATAATACCTACTTTTTGACCCTCTATATTATAGATAATTGAAGCTAAAGAGAATAATAAATCTATAGCATATACTATTAAAACAGTTTTTCTTTGAGAGAAATTCATTTTTAATAGTTGATGATGCATATGATCTTTATCACCTTCAGTTATCTTTTTATGTTTAATTATTCTTCTTATAATAGCAAATAATGTATCAAGTATTGGAATAGCTAAACATATTAATGGAACAATAATAGAAGTTAACATAGCTCCTTTAAATCCTAATAAAGATATTACTGCTATTATATAACCAAAGAATGTAGCTCCTACTTCACCTGCAAAAGTTTTAGCAGGATTAAAATTATATAATAAGAAACCTAAAGTAGATCCTAGCATAATAAATGATAATGTAATCTCTAATGTTCCATATCTCATTTGTAGGAATGAAATAATACCTATAGTAAGGAAAAATATAGCAGATATTCCTCCACTTAATCCATCTAATCCATCGATTAATCTTATAATATTAATACATCCTAACATAAAGAATAATGTTATTGGATAAGATAATATTCCAAAATATAAGTTAATTCCAAAAAATGATAACTTATCTAAAAGAATACCACCATATAATATTATTACTAAAGATGCTACTACTTGACCTAACAATTGTTGTCTAGGTCTCAATGAATTAATATCATCTATAGTACCTGTTAATATTATAAAGAAACTACCTATTAGAATAGCATTCATTTGAATACTATGTACTCCAAATAACATATATCCAAATAAGAAACTTAAATATATAGCCATTCCACCAAATTTAGGAGTAGCTTTCTTGTGAATATGTCTATGTTCTTGTTCACTTCTAGGTTTATCAATAGCTCCGATATGATGAGCAATTTTAATTACAAATGGCATTAATATCGCAGATATAGAAAACGTTGTTGTAATAATTAATATCAATCTAAATAAATAACTTGTATCCATACTCCACCTCATTTCAATTATATAATAAAATCAAATAAAAAAAAACTATTGATAACAATAGTTTATACTGTATATAAGAAAATATCATATAAACAGTTAGTAACTAGATATATAAGAGCTAATACTAATAAAAAGACAAATACTCTAGCAGAAACAACATGATTCTTTTTAAATATTCCATTTATATTTAATGAACTAACTCCAAATACTACAAAAGGAGCTACAGCTAAATATAGAAAAAACTTACTTGTCATGATTTCTTTCTATCTTTCTATGTATTGGATCTTTATCTTCATAATCTTGTATCATTCTAATTCTTCTACAATGTCTTTCTTCATTAGAAAAGTTAGTAGATAAGAAAACATCTAATATATCTTTTACTTTATATAAAGGTTGAGTACCATTTAAAGCTATAATATTAGCATCATTATGTAATCTAGCTAATTTAGCTTCCTTAACATTATCTACTTTAGCACATCTTATACCTCTTACTTTATTAGCCGCTATAGACATACCTATTCCTGTATAACAAATCAAAATACCCATATCTATCTTATTATCTGCTACATCTTCAGCTAATTTAAATGCATATTTTGGATAATCAACACTTAATTTAGAATTAGTACCATAATCGAATAATTCAAAATTTTTCTTTTTTAAATAATTAACTACTTTAGCTTTTAAAGCGTATCCTCCGTGATCACTAGCAATACCAATTTTCATTTAATCACCTCTATTATGATTATATCATTAATATTTGAAATATAAGTGAAAAAAAAGAGATTTTTAAAATCTCTTTTATTATGCAGCTTCTTTATCGAAACCATATTTTTTATTAAATTTGTCAACTCTTCCTGCATGAGATGTTCTAGATTGTTTTCCTGTATAGAAAGGATGACATTTTGAACATACTTCAACTCTCATTTCATCTTTAGTTGATCTAACTGTAAAAGTTTCTCCACAAGCACAAGTTACTTTTGTATCTTTATATTCTGGATGAATTCCTGCTTTCATTTTTACACTCCTTCCGCCATGATTAAATATTAATCATAGAAATAAATCTTTTATAATATAACAAAATATTATATATTTTGCAAGTATTAATTATACTGATCTAGTTTTTTTCTTCTTCAATTTCCTTAATTTTAATATCAGCACCAACATCACTTAACTTAGTAACAATATTTTCATATCCTCTTAGAATATGATTAATATTTGAAATAGTTGTTGTTCCATTAGCAATTAATCCAGCAGCTACCATAGCAGCACCTGCTCTTAAATCTGTAGCTTCTACATCTGCTCCTGTTAATGGAGTAGGTCCATATATTCTACAAGACATATGACCTGTTTCTATATCAGCACCCATTTTATTTAAATATGGAATATGCATAAATCTATTTTCCCAAATAGTTTCTACTATTTTAGATGTACCACTAGCTTGAGTTAATAATACACTAAATGGTTGTTGTAAGTCTGTGGGGAATCCTGGATATCCTAAAGTCTTAATATTAATAGTACCATAAGCATCAGGTCTATTAACTATGATATAGTCATCTCCTACATCTAATTCAACACCCATGTCTTCTAATTTAGATATCAATGCTTCCAAATGTTTTGGAATTACATTATCTATTTTTAAATAATTACCTGCTAAAGCACCAATGATTATATAAGTACCAGCTTCTATTCTATCAGGAATTACTTCATGGAAACATCCATGTAATCTATCAACACCAGTAATACTAATAGTACTTGTACCAGCACCAGATATATTAGCACCCATACTTTGAAGTAAAACTGCTACATCTACTATTTCTGGTTCTTTTGCAGCATTCTCTATAACTGTTGTTCCTTTAGCTAGAACAGCTGCTAACATAATATTAATTGTAGCTCCTACTGATGCTATATCTAAATATATATCTGCTCCTATCAAATCTTTAGCATCAACTATATATTTATTACCATCATTTGTAACTGTAGCTCCTAGAGCTTCAAATCCTTTTAAATGAAGATTAATAGGTCTTTCTCCTATTGAACATCCTCCTGGGAAATATAATTCAGCATGTTTATATTTACCTAACATAGCACCCATAAAATAATAAGATGCCCTTAATTTTTTTGCATATTCTTCTGGAATACATTTATTATCAATACTACCTGGTTTAATAACCATACTTTCAGTGCTTCTATTTACTCCTGCTCCTAGAAATTCAAGGATATCAGTTAATGAATCTGTATCTTTAATTTCAGGAACATTTGTTAATGTAACTTCTTCATCAGTTAAAATAGAAGCAGGTATCAAAGCAACACTACTATTTTTAGCACCACTTATTCGAATTGTACCACTTAATTGATTACCGCCTTTAATCTCTAAAACTTCCATATATCCTCCTCTAAATTTTTATAGATTTTCACTTATACTTTAATTTTATCAATTACTGTAAACTTAATCAATTTAATTTACTTAAGTTTACTATTTTTTACCAAAAAAAAACTGATATATCTATCAGTTATATATTAATATAATTCTATCTCTATTTGAATAGTCTTTTACACATTCAATATTTACATCTCCTAAATATTGTTTTGCTAATTCAAATAAATCATCTTTTTGAGTATCTCCTATTTCAAAAGCTATTAAATATTTACTATTTAAATT
>CACYBN010000064.1 GCA_902772675.1 uncultured Erysipelotrichaceae bacterium | reverse complement strand
GAACGTGATAAAGTAGTTAATGATATGATTCAAAGTGTTAGTAAACTACTTAATGATAATGGTATTCAACATGAAATAAAGGGTAGAAGTAAAAGTATATATTCAATATATAAGAAACTTGAAAAAGGAAGAAAGTTTAGTGATATATATGATTTACTTGCTTTAAGAATACTAGTTGATAATGTTCAACAATGTTATTCAATTATTGGTATGGTTCATGCTAAATATAAACCTATACCTAAAAGATTTAAAGATTATATAGCAATGCCTAAAACTAATGGATATCAATCATTACATACTACTGTTTTTGGAATAGATGGTTATTTATTTGAGATTCAAATAAGAACTCATGAGATGGATGAAGTTGCAGAAAATGGAGTTGCATCTCACTGGGCATATAAAGAACATAAAAATTTAAATGATACAGGTATTAGCTCTACTGAAGCTAAACTACAATTCTTTAAATCTATAATTGAATTAAATGAAGATAAGATGAGTAGTGAAGAGTTTGTTAATACTGTTCAAAATGAAATTTTAAATAATAATATATATGTATTTACTCCAAAAGGAGATATTTTTGAATTACCAATTGGATCTACTCCAATAGATTTTGCATATAATGTTCATAGTAGAGTTGGAGATACAATGACTGGTGCTATTGTTAATGATAGTATTGTACCACTTGATTATGAATTAAAAGATAATGATATAGTAAAAATTATTACTAATAAGAATTCAAATGGACCATCTAAAGAATGGTTAAATATAGTTAAATCTACTAGAGCTAAAAATAAGATTAGAGCATTCTTTTCTAAGAGTGAAAAAGATCATTATATTGAAAGAGGTAAAGAAGATTTAGAAAAAGAATTAAGAAAGAGAAAGATACCATTTAATGATTTCTTAAGTGATGAAAATTTAGAAATAATATATAAAGAGGCTAAAGTTAATGACTTAGATGATTTATATTTAAATATTGGTAATAATAAGTTTTCTTCAGCTTATGTAATTAATCTTATTTATAAAAAAGAAGAAGTAGAAACAATTAAAGCTAAAGAAGTTCCTAAGAGTAGTGATGGAGATATTATAGTAGCAGGTATTGATAAAGTAAAAGTTAATCTTGCTAATTGTTGTAATCCTATTCCTGGAGATGAAATAGTTGGATATATTACTAAAGGTAATGGTATTAGTGTTCATAGAAGAAGTTGTCATAATCTAGCTTATCTAGATAATAGAATGGTTAGTGTAGAATGGAACAAAGAAAAGAAGACTAATAAGTTTATTACATCTTTATTTATATATTGTAATTCTAAAGATGATAAGTTATTAGATATTATGAAAAAGGCTCAATCTTTAGGTATTATTATTGATAGTTTCCATACTAATAGGAAAGATGAACAAGTTATTTATTCAATAGATTTATATGTAAGAGATCTAGAACATTTAAATACTTTTATAAGAGATTTAGAAAAATTATCTTATGTTGATAAGGTGGTGCGAATCATTCGATGAGAGTAGTTGTACAAAGAAGTTTAGAGGCTAGTTGTGAAGTAGATGGAAAAATTACTGGATCTATAGATAAAGGTATGGTCCTTTTAGTAGGATTTACTGAAGGAGATAATAAAGAAATTATAGATTATATGGTAAATAAAATAATTAATTTAAGAATATTTGATGATGAAAATGGGGTTATGAATAAGAGTATTAATCCAGAAGATTCACAAATATTATCTATTTCTCAATTTACTTTATATGGTGATGCCACTAAAGGAAATAGACCTAGCTATGTTAAAGCTATGAATTCTAAGTTTGCTACTGTTTTATATGATTATTTTAATCAAGAATTAAGTAAACATATTAAAGTAGAAACAGGTATATTTGGTGCTGAAATGAAAATATCATTAGTAAATGATGGACCTATTACAATATTATTAGAAAAAGAGGGATAATATGTATAAAGATAAATTAAATTATAAATTATTAAATTTATTAATTATAGCAGCTATCTTTTATATAGCAATAATGACTAGTAATTATTGGGCTGCTGTAATATTGAAAGCCTTTAAATTAGTATTACCGTTTATTATAGCTTTTATAATTTCTTATGCTTTATATCCACTAGTAAGATTACTAGAAAGAAAAGGAGTTAATAAGAAATTAGCTACTACTACTGTAGTTCTTGGAGTGTTATTTATAATTATAGGTTTAGTTAGTTTAACTGTTCCATTACTATATGATCAGTTAATTAACTTATCTAATAATATAAGAGCATTAATTATAGATTTATCTACTAAATTTGGAATTGATATAAGTCAATATCAAGATCAAATTAATGCTTCTTTAAATACAGTAATATCAGGATTAGGAACATATATATCTACAGGTTTCTGGAATGTTGTTACTAGAACTGCAGATTTCTTTACTAAAATAATTATAGTTGCAATAGTATCAGTATATTTCTTAAGTGATATGGAAAATATTAGAAATAATATTAAAATATATATAAAGAAGAAGAGAAGAAAATTATTTAAATTACTTAAAGAAATAGATAATGAGTTAGGAAACTGGTTAGAAGGATTATTAATATTTATGATTGTTCAATTTTTTGAATATTCTTTCTTATTCTGGATAGTAGGTCATCCTAACTGGTTATTACTAGGATTACTTGCATCTTTAACAACTGTAATACCTTATTTTGGTGGATGGATTACAAATATAATTGCTGTTGTTTTAGCTAGTGTAGTATCTACAAAATTATTTATTGCTACATTGGTTATTTGTTTGATATTCCCTAATATAGATGGTTATATTATTAGTCCTAATATTTATGGTAAAAAGACTAATGTTAAACCTTTATGGACAATCTTTGCCGTTGCTGTAATGGGTGGATTATTTGGAATATTTGGTATTTTAATATCGTTACCAACTTTCTTAATATTAAGAAGTGTATATAAATATATTAAAGAAGAAGACATATTAAAACTAGAAGTTAAATAACTTCTAGTTTTTTTATGCTATTTCAGCAAATACTTTTTTATCATATATGTGTTGAGAAACTTCTTTCTTTTCTAATTCTTTAGTAGTTATTAAGAAGAATTTATAATCTAAGATATTTCTACCATCACTTGCTACTGGATCATCCCATGTTAGATCTAGATGATACCAGTTATTATTTAATTGGACTGCATTCCATACATGATTTTCACTAATTACTTTAAAATTAGGTATATTGTAATGATCTAGTATTAATGCCATTGCATCAGTATATCCTCCACATAGAGAGTATCCTTCGATTAATGGACCATAAGCAATACTTGATTTATAATTTACTATTTGTAGATCACTTCGATCTGAATCGTATTTAGTTTTATTTATTATATAATCATGAGCTAATTTAATAATTTTTCTTGAATCTGTTTCATTTTTTATAACATTTGAATATATATAATTTAATGCTTCATTAACAGCTTTTATATCGCTTTTAGTATAATTCCTTTCAACAGTTATAATTACTTTACCAATAGAGTTGTATTTTGTTTCTACTGCAGTAAAACTATTATATGGATGAACAAAAGAATTTATATTTGAAAGAACTTGTTGATTACTAGATAATTCATCTACATCAGATAAACATTCATCATATGCACATTTGAAACTGAATTCTTCTGAACCACTATTGGTAATAGTGTAGTAGATATTCATTAAATGTTGATAGTTTTTTGCTTCAAAGTCATCAGTAATTTGTACATAGCTATAACTAACAGGTCTATAATATTCATTAGGTTCTAGAGTACTAACTTTTATTCCATCTTTAAAACTACTATAGATAAATTCAGATATCTGATCTTTAAATAAATAAGATATTCCTAAAAGTATTACAAAGAATAAAAGAAAATATATTACTTTCTTCATAAAATCACCTAAAGTAATTTTAACTTATTTTGAGAATAAAAAAAAGAGTAATTAAATTACTCCATAGAATTTACTGATTTAGTTAATCTAGATTTTAATCTAGCAGCTTTATTTTGATGGATTAATCCACTTTTAGCAGATTTATCAATTCTTTGTAAAGCTATATTTAATTTGTTAGCAGCTTCTTCTTTATTACCATCTTTAACAGATTTTTCTACGTTTTTAATAGCTGTTTTTCTACTTGCTTCTATAGTATTATTTCCTACAGCTTTCTTTCTACTTGTTATAACTCTTTTTTTAGCACTTTTGATATTTGGCATTTTTTTCACCTCGTTT
>CACYBN010000063.1 GCA_902772675.1 uncultured Erysipelotrichaceae bacterium | reverse complement strand
TATCTTTTTTTCTATTCTAGATATATAAGACTGGCTTATATTCATCATACTAGCTACTTCTTTTTGGGTGTATTCGCGAGTTCCATACAGTCCATATCTCATTATCATTATTTTTTTATCTCTTTCTTTTAAATTTTTAATCTCACTATATAGCAATCTCTTTTCTAACTCTTCTTCTAATCCACGAGTAACTATATCTTCATCTGTACCTAGTATATCTTCTAGATGTAGTTCATTTCCTTCTGCGTCATATGAAAGACTGTCTTCAAAGCTTACTTCTCCTTTTCTTCTTTTATTTTTTCTAAGGAACATTAGTATCTCATTATCTATACATCTTGAGGCATATGTAGCTAGTTTTATATTCTTATCTAGTTTATAGGTATTTACTCCTTTTATAAGTCCAATAGAGCCTATGCTTACTAAGTCTTCTAAATCTACTCCAGTATTTTCATATTTTTTAGCTAAAAACACGACTAATCTTAAATTGTGTTCTATAAGTTTTGATTTTGCTTTAATATCTCCTTCCATACTCAGTGAGACATATTTTACTTCATCTTCCTTACTTAATGGTTCTGGTAGTTTATCAGTACTACCTATAAAGTGTACAGAATGTATTTCTAATAGACTTCTAATAAAGTTAATAAGTTTTCTAATCATATTATTCTCCTATTCTATTATTTAATATTACATCTACTCCATCCATATAAGTATTATCTATAATTCCCACTAATACTTTCTTTACTAAGAAATTATTAACTAATACTTTGTCTGGTTTAAAACACTTAATTATATCATTCCCGCTTACTGTAGATAAAGGAACTAGCATATATTTTTCAATATTAAATATTATCTTTCTTTTATCTAATAATATAACTTTATTTCCTAAATATGATAGATTATTACCACTATCCTTATATCCTATTAAATCTAGTATAATATCTTTATATACTATTTTAACGCTTATATAATTATTATAAATGCTTTTCAAGTTTCTTTCCTGTTTAATATATAAGTATATTACTATTGGACTTATAATTATAATAAAGATGAGTGTGATACTAAAGCCATTATTAATAAAAACTAATCCTTTTCTTTTTATACAGAATTGATTGTTTAAAAAGTAAAGAGTCCCTCCTAGAAATATACTTAGTATATATAGATATAATAAATTCATAAATGTGTATCTAAAGCTATTATATTTAAATGTTATAAGTATCATGATAATGCTTATTAATAGTTTAAATATAAATAGTAATATATTATTCATGGGAATAAATAGAATAAGAATACTAAGTCCTCCAATAAAAGATCCTAATATAACTCTTTTTATGTTTACTCTTCTTTTTAGAATAACTGATACTCCAAGTAATAATATAAAGTCTAGCATAAAATTTATTGTTAATAATATATCTATATATACCTTCATGGAATCACCAATTTAAGTATAATAAAAAAAACGATACAAATATGTCGCTTTATATTTTTATATTATTATTTAATTACTAGGATACTCTTCTAACACTTACTATTGGCATAATATACATACTATCTGTTCTAATACCTAGTGATGGAGTTGAAGCATGTACTATTGTATTATTTCCAATATAAAGTGCGGAATGTGATACATTACCATTATATCCATAAGAAACTATATCTCCTGCCTGTATTTGATCAACTGGAACAGATGTCCCAACACTTGCTTGAGCTGGAGCTGTACGTGGAAGTGATACCCCAAAGTTGGCATATACACTCATTACAAATCCTGAACAATCTGCACCATTAGTTAAACTTGTACCTCCAGCAACATAAGGATTACCTACAAACTGTACAGCATATGATGCAACATCAGAATATGCAGTATCTGGAATTGGAGCAGAAGGTGTATTATTTGTATTTGCATCAATTGCAACAGTAGCAGCCATCTGATTTGTTTGATCAACTAATTCTTGAGCAGCTTGTTGCTCAGCTTCTGCTTGAACTTTAGCTTCTTCCTCTTTTTTCTCTGTAATATATTCTTCAATTTCTGTATCTTTATATGTGTCTAGTGCATCATCGCTTTTTACAAGCACATTACCTGCTGCAACAGTACTTTTCTTATCAACACTATTAACGGATACATTGCTTTTAATTAATACTACCATAACAATAATTAGAATATCGGCAGCAACTAACATCAAACTGATTTTTTTCTTAAATGTCATATTTAATACTCACCATCTCTAAAACACTAATATAATTTTAACACTATAAAAGACTTATGTCAAATTGAGAAAACAAAAAGATAACTCAAGAAATCTTGAGTTATCCAATTCTTCTTATTGCCACAATTGGCATAATATACATACTATCTGTTCTAATACCTAAGGATGGAGTTGATGCGTGAACAATCATACCATTACCTACGTATAGAGCTGAATGTGATGGATATCCATTATATCCATAAGAAACTATATCACCTGGTTGTATCTCATCTATTGAAACACCATAACCAGATTGAGCTTGACCTCCTGTTGTTCTTGGAAGTGATATACCAAAGTTAGCATATACACTCATAACGAACCCTGAACAGTCAGCACCATTAGTTAAACTTGTACCTCCGGCAACATAAGGGTTACCTATAAATTGTAAAGCAAAGTTAGCAATATCAGATGTTGACTCAATATGAGGTGTCATCTGTCTTTCAGCTTCAATTCTTTCAGCTTCTTCTCTTTCTATTCTTTCAGCTTCTACTCTTGCTTTTTCTTCTTGTTCAATTCTTTCAGATTCTTCTTTAGCTAATCTTTCAGCTTCTTCTGCTTGTTTTTTCTCTTCAATTAGATTAGATAATCTTTCATTGTTCTCTTCGTAGAAACTAAATACCTTTTTATCTGTTATAATTCCGTCGTCTTTCGATCTTATCTGGTATACTTGCAATTCTTCTTCTGTTTCCTTCGCAAATACATAATTACTGCAAGTAATACTTAAGACGAACAAGAAAGAAACTAGAAAAAGTTTTTTTAATATACTTTTCACAATAAATTCTCCTAACTACATAATTATATTTGTGCGCTTTTTTTGGCGCACGTCTTCAATTCTACCAAAATTTGAAAGTAATGTCAAATTGGCGTTTTCCTTTGAATTCTCTATCATTATCTAGTTTCTCTCAAAAAAAGTTTTTAATACACAAAAAAACTAGACATAATTCTAGTCTTTTATAAATGTGATTTTTGCGCTTATTATTTTCTTAGCTCTAGCTATTTTTATATCTGATTCATTATCAGTAAACAATAAATTATATGTACTCTCCCAAATCATAAAACATGCAAATATATCAAATATGTCAAATATAGTAGTAGTCAAAGGTAAGATATTCTTAAATAACAAAATTAACAATCCTACCAACATTATAATTAAATTAATTAGATTTCTTTTCTTATTCTCAATTGTATTATACTTTATTTCCAAGCCAAAATGACTACGCAAAGCATTAATTATTTTATTTTGATTTTCTTTACTTACCTCATACTCAGATATAAATTTAATAACCATTTTATTATTTTTTAACCTCGTACATCTA
>CACYBN010000062.1 GCA_902772675.1 uncultured Erysipelotrichaceae bacterium | reverse complement strand
CATAAATTAAGTTTTTTTCTTTATTTTTCAGGATATTATGATAAAATATGATTGTTGAGGTGAGGATATGCTAAGAGATAAAGATATCATAGATGAAAAGAATCCAATTATACATAAACCTAGTAAGGAAGTAACTTTCCCTTTATCAGATAAGGATAGAAAAATGATTAATGAAATGATTGAACATCTTACATTAAGTCAAATACCTGAAAAAGCTGAAGAATTAAATTTAAGACCTGGAATGGGTCTATCTGCAGTACAAATAGGTATATTAAAAAGATATTTTGTAGTAGTTTATGAATATGATGAAGGACAATTTGAAAACTATATTATTATTAATCCTAGAATAACATCTGAATCTAAAGAAATGATTTATGTTGAAGAAGGAGAAGGATGTTTAAGTATTAATAGACCTACAGTAGGAATAGTACCTAGACATGCTAGAATTACTATGGAAGGATTTGATATGGATGGTAATCCTATTAAATATCGTGTAAGAGAAGATGTAGCTATAGCATTCCAACATGAATTTGATCATTTAAATGGTATCTTATTTACTGATAGAATCGATCCTAAAAATCCATATAAAGATAAAGATAAATATAGATCAATATAAAAAGAGAAGTTTTACTTCTCTTTTTTATTATTTTTTCTTTATTTTAATACAGTATTCATAATCACTAATAATTTGTTCAATAGAGTCTTGAGATTCACTTGCTCTTACACCATTTAACCATTCTGCTGGAACTTCTCCTATTTCATCTAAGTATTTCTCTTCTCTATCATCTTTAACAAATTTCATATCTTCAATTTTATAAAGATTATTTATTCTCCAAGATGTAATAATACCATTTCCAAAGAAATTGATATGTCTTTCAGTAATCATATTACAGAATTTAATTTCTTCATTAATTATTTCTTTAGATACTAAGGTAATGTATTCACCAGTAATACTATAAGTTTTAGTTCCAATCGGAGTTAATTCATCGTCCATAACTGGAGTAAACATTCCTTTATCGGCATTATAAATCCTATGATCTGTAATAACTTTTAATTCAGAACCATCAGAGAATTTTAACAATACATAATTATCAGCTACATCTGGTTCCATAATCCATAATGGTCTAGCAAATACTTCTTTACCCAAATCAAAATCCCATACAAGAACTAAGTCATCATCAGTAACATCAATTAGTTTCTTTTTCTTTCTCTTCTTGTTTTTCTTATCATATACTTCAATTTCAGTATCATATGCTAAACAAGATCTTTGTCCAAAATAGCATCCTTCTAATTTAGGACTAGCCACTTCACCAAAAGATGCAGATCTATAATCAATACCAATTGTTCCCTTAGTTTTACAAGTATCATAGTTTCCACCATTTCTCATGCAAGTCATTACCGCATTATTTGGCTTATTATATACAAAAGAAAATCCTGCGACATAAACACCTGGACCCCCAGTAGCATGAATAACTTGCCTAGCAGTAGATCCTTCTTTTAAAGTTGCTTCACCCATTGTAGTAGTTCCATATAACTGAAAACAATAATCATTCATTGCAACAGCACCAACTCCTGCCACTTTAGTAGCAGTACTAGAATTACAATTTGTTTTATCCATTACATATACAGATTTATCATTGATAGTTTGTTTCTTTATACTATCTGCATTAATTGTAGTAGGATTTATAATCTTAGCTTGAGTAATCTCACTTAATGGAGTCAATTCCATTCCATATCCTGCACTGTCATAGAAAGTAAAATAATAATCATATGAATATAAATCATTTCTATAATTTACTACAACATAAGCTTCTTTCCATTCACCAAAAGGATCTTTTCCACCTTTTTCTAAATGTATGCATTCAATAGGAATATAATACATATTATTTCCATTAAATAAAGATCCATAATCCATATCATTAACTGCACTGATAACCGCATTAGAATAATTACCGATTGTACCAACCATAGTCTTTTTTCTAGATTGTGTAATATATCTAGTAACGCTAGGAATTGCTATAGCCATTAACAATCCCAAAATAACAATAACTGCTAGTAATTCTATTAAAGTAAATCCTTTCTTATTCATATAGAACCTCCACTATTCATCTTTTTTTTCTGATTCTTCCGGTTGACCTACTTCTTTATTTGTTATTAAATCTTTTAAATATACTATTAATTCTTCATCAGTTATTTCACTATCTTTTGCAATAGTTTGCTTGTAAACATAACCTGTTCCTTTATAACTAACTTTTATATTTAATAAAGAACATAATGTATTTACTTCATTAATACTATAACCTGTAAAATCAGGCATTTTTATTTCTTCATCATTTGTAATTAAGAAGATTTTACTCTTATTAGTAATAATTGATCCTTTCTTAGGATATTGCTTAATTATTTTCTTACCAGTACCAATTACTATAGGTTTAAATCCATTAGTTTCTAAATCTCTAGTTATATCTTCAACATTTTTATTTACATAACTTTTTATTTCAAGAGTTGTATCAGTTTTAGTATTATTTTTTACTTGTTTCTTTTCATATATTTCATAATAACTACTTATATTAGTAACTATTTCTTTAACAACACTAGACATTGGTTTAACTCTTCCACCAGAACCATCATTAGGTTTTTTAGCTGCTACATAGAAAATAATTTTAGGATCTTTTTTAGGCCACATACCTGCGATTCCCTTAATTACTTCTCCAGTATCATATCCTTTAGATGATGCTACTTGAGCAGAACCAGTTTTAATAATTAAATCATAACCTTTCATATAATAAGGATATCCAGTACAAGTATTATAATTGCCCGACACAACATCCTCCATTAAGTCTCTCATTTTGTCGGTTGTATTTTTAGAGGCAACTCTATATAATTCTGTTCTTTCTCCTTTATATGTTACTTTTCCTTTAGAATCTACTATTTTATCAACTAGATATGGTTGTAATAACATTCCATCATTAGCAATACTAGTTAATGCTTTTATATTTTGAATTGGTGTTGTAGTTATACCTTGACCAAATCCTGCATTATAGTATTCTGTTTCATATTTAAAACTTATCTTACCAGATACTTCATTTGGTAATGTAATACCAGTAGTAGTACCAAATCCCAATTTAGAAAAATAATTTCTTAAAGTAGCTTTATCTATATTATTTCTTAATAATGAAATAATTCCAGTATTAGATGATAAAGCAAATCCTCTATCATAAGTAATATATCCCCATCCATTACGATTCCAGTCTCCGATTACTGTTCCATCTTGAGCTTTATAAGTTCCTGATTTATATTTACCATTTGGATTATATTTAGAATTTTCCATAACTGCCATATAAGTCCATATCTTCATAGTAGATCCAGGCTCAAATGAAGTTTGAGCAGTATAATCTAAATAACTAGATATATTTCTTTCATTAGGATTAAAAGAAGGATTAGATACACTACCTAAAATAGCACCTGTTTTAGCATCAGCAACATTGATAGTATACCATTCCCATTTATATTTCTTTTTTTTGGCATTATCAAGAGCTTCTTCTAAAAATAATTGAACATTAGCATCAATACTTAAATAAATATCTGATCCATCTACTGCTTCTACTGTAATTTCATTAGTTCCAGGAATCTTATATCCATTTCTATCTCTTTGGTAGAAAGTATATCCATCTTTACCACTTAAGATATCATCATAATATTTTTCTATTCCCATTTCTCCAACTAACTTATTTACTTTTTCACCATTTTCTAAAGTTACTTGTTTTTCTACAGCATATCCAATTACATAAGACATAAAATCTCCATATGGATAATATCTTTTCTTAGTTTCGATAAAATCTATTCCTGGAAGATTTAACTCTTTTATACGGTCTTTTTCAAGCTCTGATAAGCCTTTCCCTTTAGTACCAAACTCTGTTTGATAAACACCTTGTTTATTTAATTCTTCTAATATTTTTTCATAATCTATATCTACTACTTTAGATAACTCCCTAGCAGTATATTCTTTATCTACTACATGCATTGGATTTTTTTCATCAGTAGTTCTACTAGGAGATAAATAAGCTATTAAAGTATAAGAAGAGACTGTCTCTGCTAGAACATTACCATTTACATCATAGATAGTTCCACGATTAGCAGTTAATACTCTAGTAGTACTATTACGAGAATTAGCAAATTCTTTTATATTAACTCCATCTATATTCTCTGATAATGCTAGAAATGATAGCCTCCAAATAACAAATAAAAAAAGAAGAGCTCCAAATAATAGAATATACCATGGAATTTTAACGGTACGTTTTTCTATTTTCTCCTTCTTCTTTTTCATTGTATCACTTTCCTATTCTGAAGTATTATCAATCATCTTAATATTATTATCATTATAACTCAATCCTTCAGACTCTGCAACTTCTTTGATTTTATCTAATGACGCTAATTCGCTTATCTTCATTGATAAACTTTCATTTTTCTTCTTCTCAGTATTTACCTCTTTTCTTAATTTTTCTACATCATAATTGACTTTTGATAAAGTCGCTTGAGAAAATACTATAGCAAGTGGAGATATAACTAATAAGAAGACTGCCAAACCATATAAAAGTCTCTCAAACTTTGTAAGCTTAAGTTTTCTTTTAACTACCTTTCTTTTCTTCATATTTCATTCCTCCTACTTTATTTTTTCTATTATTCTTAATTTACTACTTCTGCTTCTTGGATTAGCTTCTAATTCTTGTTCGCTAGGAACTATTACTTTAGAATTAACTAATCTAAAATCTGGAAGTAATTCCTCAGGGACATTTGGAAGTCCTTTTATTAATTTATCTTCTTCTGTTACTTCTCTAAAAATATTTTTAACTATTCTATCTTCTAAAGAATGAAAAGTAATAACAGATATTCTTCCACCTACATTTAATAGGTCTAGGCTATCTCTTAATGCTTGTTCTAGGACATTAAGCTCATCATTAACCTCGATCCTAATGGCTTGAAATACCTTTCTAGCGGGATGTTTTTCCCGTCTCACTCTTTCTGGTACGGAAGATTTAATAATCTCTGATAATTCTAGAGTTGTATCAATTTCTTTTGATTGTCGATACTTCACTATGTTTTTTGCAATACTACGAGCGAATTTTTCTTCTCCATATTTGAAGAAGATGTCAGCTAGTTCACTTTCGGAATAGTTATTTACTACATCATGAGCAGATAAAGCTTGATCTTGATTCATTCGCATATCTAGATAAGCATCATGATGAAAACTAAATCCTCGTTCATCTTCATCTAACTGAGGTGATGAAACTCCTAAATCGAATAATATTCCATCTACCTTGTAAATTCCCCTCTTGTTTAATTCTTCTTTAATTTTTACAAAATTATTGTTGATGATTTCAAAATTATTACTTATCTCATCAAGTCTTTTTTTGCTAGTATTAATTGCTTCCTTATCTTGATCGAAGGCGAATAGGTGTCCTCCCCTTTTTATTCTTTTTAAAATTTCACTTGAGTGACCTCCATAACCTAAGGTGCAATCTACGTAAGTTCCATTTTCTTTTATGTTAAGACCCTCAATTGATTCATTTAAGAGTACACTTATATGCATTTTAATCACCATTATCCCAGTTTGAATCAAACAAATCTTCACAGATATCTGACATTTCTTTTTGGTTTTCAGTATAGAAATTATTCCATTTATCTAAATCCCAAATTTCAAGTCGATCACCTACTCCAACAATAACGCACTCATGATCCAAATTGGCATACGAGATTAGAGGCGAAGTAATATTGATTCTTCCTTGTTTGTCAAACACTGTAGCAGTAGCACCTGATAAGAAAAACCTCATAAAACTACGAGCATCTTTCTTTGTGAAAGGTAGTTTCTCTAGTTTAGACATTATCTTATCCCATTCAGTTTTTGTATATAGGAAAAGACACTCTTCTAATCCACGAGTTACGATAACTTCTTCACCAAGCTCTTCGCGAAATTTAGCTGGTAAAGTCAAACGACCTTTTTCATCGATATTATGATGATATTCTCCTATCAACATATTTATCCCCCACTTTTCACCACAATTTACCACTGCTTAATATTATAATACTATCTATCTCCCACATAGTAAATATTATTTTTTTAATAAATTGTAAATTTTACAATAAAAAAAGATGGTTTAAAAACCATTCTTTATTACTTTAAAATCAGTGTATCTACCAATCGCAGGATAATCAAGTCCAAAAAGAAGAGATAAAAATAATATTACTGCTAATAGTTCAATTAAAGTAAACCCTTTTCTATCTTTTCTCCTCATAAATATAGTATCCTAACTTACCATTATAAGAAAATTATAACATAACACTATTTTTTTTATATAAAAAAAAGAATATAAATATATTCTTTTTATCTTTGTCTAGAATCAATTACATTTCTAATTAATTCAACAAACTCTTCTTTAGAAACAGTAGTAGTATCCTTTTGTCCAAATAGTCTATAACTAACTGTATTCTCATCTCTTTCCTTATCCCCTAAGATTAAAGTATAAGGTATTTTCATAGTTTGACTTTCTCTCATTCTATAACTTAATTTTTCATTACGATCATCAAGTTTTACTCTAACTTTAGCTTTCTTTAATAAGTCATATATCTCTTTAGCATATTCTTCATGATATTCAATATTAACTGGAATAATATTAACTTGATTTGGAGCTAGCCATGTAGGTAATACTCCTTTAGTCTCTTCAAGATAATATGCAATAAATCTATCAATTGAACCAAATACTGCTCTATGAAGAACAACTGGTGTTTTCTTAGAACCATCAGTATCTATATAATTTAATTCAAATTTAGCAGGTAAACAGAAGTCTAATTGACAAGTAGATAAAGTAATTTCATTACCTACAGCTGGTTTTACTTGAACATCTAATTTAGGTCCATAGAAAGCAGCTTCTCCTATTTTTTCTACATAGTCAATTTTTAAATCATTTAGAACTTGTCTTAACATGTTCTCTGCTTTATCCCACATCTCATCATCTTGATGATATTTAACTTTATCTTCTTTATCTCTTAATGATAATTCAAATCTATAATCTTTAATACCTAATTCTTTATAACATTCTAGTATTAAATCTACTACTTCTTTAAATTCACTTTCTACTTGTTCTAAAGTACAGAAGATATGTGAATCATTTTGACAAAATGTCCTAACTCTTTCAATTCCTTTTAAAGAGCCACTT
>CACYBN010000061.1 GCA_902772675.1 uncultured Erysipelotrichaceae bacterium | reverse complement strand
TCACTTATTACATTAGTTAAATCTGATAATCTATTAGGTGCAATAGTAGATAATACTGCACTAAAAAAAGCTAATATTAAAGCTATAACTAATGCTTTTTTCCATTTATTTAAACTATTAAATAACTTAATCATAGACCCTTTAAAGTCTTTAGATTTTTCTCTTACTTGTCTATTATGCATTTTGAAGTTCCTCCTCACTTAATTGTGATAAGGCTATTTCTTTATATACATCACAATTTTTTAATAATTCTTTATGTGTACCTATACCTACACATTTACCTTGATCTAAAACTACTATTTGATCAGCATTCATAATAGTTCCTATTCTTTGAGCAACAATCATACTAGTAGCATCTTTAGTATATTTTTTTAATGCTTTTCTTAAAGTAGAATCAGTCTTATAATCTAAAGCACTAAAAGAATCATCAAATATATATATTTCTGGATCTCTAGCTATTGCTCTAGCAATAGACAATCTTTGTTTTTGTCCTCCACTTATATTAGTTCCTCCTCTTGCTATATGAGAATTATAAGTATTTTCCATTTTCTCAACAAATTCTTTTCCTTGAGCAACTTTTACAGCTTCTTTTACTTTCTCTAAAGTAGCTTTCTTTTTACCATTATCTCCATAAGAAACATTTTCTTTTACACTACCAGTAAACATTACTGCTTTTTGAGGAACATATCCAATTTTATTATTTAATGCAGATAATTTATATTCTTTTACATTAACTCCATCTATTAATATTTCTCCAGAAGTAACATCATATAATCTAGGAACCAAATTTATAAGAGTAGATTTACCAGAACCTGTACTACCTATAAATGCAATTGTTTCTCCTTGTTTTACTTTGAAAGATATATTAGATAAAACATCTTCATCAGCATCTGGATACCTAAAACTAACATTTTTAAATTCAATAGTTCCTTTTTCTTTAGTTTCTCCATTAAATTTACCTGATTTAACAGTTACTTCTTCATCTAATATTTCACATATACGTTTAGCAGATACAGCAGCACGAGGTAATATCATAAATATCATAGTTAACATTAAGAATGACATAATTACTTGCATACCATAACTTGAAAATACTACCATGTTAGAGAAAATATTAATCTTATCTAACATACCAGCTTGCATTATTAGAAATGCACCTACTATATAAATACCTAAATGTTGAAAATGCATTACAAAACTCATAATTGGATCCATAACTGCAAAAGTTTTTTGGATATTTAATTGATTACCAGTTAAGTCTTTATTAATTGTTTCAAATCTATTTTGTTGAAAACGTTCTGCATTAAAAGCTCTAATTACACGAATACCATTTAAGTTTTCTCTAGTAACTCCATTTAATGAATCAGTTTGTTTTTGTAATTTTTCAAATCTAGGAGAAACAGTTTTTATAATTAATAAGTTTGTACAAACTATAATTACTACTCCTGCTCCAGTTACCATACTTAATTCTGCACTTTTACCTAATATTTTTACTAAAGCACATACTGCCATTACTGGTGATTTTATTATTAGATGTAATCCCATAGCTAATAACATCTCTATTTGAGTAACGTCATTAGTAGTTCTAGTAATTAAACTACTAGTTTGGAATTTTTTTATTTCAGTTAATCCAAATTCTTCCACTTTTACAAATATTTTTCTTCTTATATTTCTAGAAAATCTAGCAGATAATAAAGAAGTAAAATACCCATTTATAACAGTACATATCAAAGATGCAACTGCACATAAAATCATCCATAAACCAGCGTTTAATATAGATTTAATAGTACTATTTTCTGTTTGAACTAATTTAGTAATTTCACTCATATAATCAGGTAATTTTAAATCTAAATATACAGATAAAACTACTAATAAAACTATAAAGAATACTAATATTAAATCTTTTTTAGTCATATTTTTAAATAAATTTATAAAACTCTTCATTATTTATTTTCCCTTTCATTTAAATTATTTTTTATTTTATCAATAACCATAAAAAAAGCAGTTAATTCTTCATCTGTTATATCTTTTACAATTTGTTTTTCTAGTTTTATTAAAGATTCTTTCATCTTAAGAGACTTATTATATCCTTCATCAGTTAAAACTATTTTTTTAGAACGAGATCCTTCAATGGACTCTCTTTTTATTAAATTATTTTTTTCCATAGTATCCAATATACCAGAAACAGTAGAACGTCTTATACCAAAAAATGTTTCTACGTCTTTTTGATAAACTTCTTTATTTTTAATTAAGTATTTTAATATTCTTGTTTGAATTGGACTTAGACAAAAATCATATTCTTCTTTAGATATTTTCATCACTTCACGAACAATCATATTATCTACTTTTTTTATTTCGAAACCAATCACTCTTTCCATAAATTATCTCCTTTGTTAGGAAACTAACATTATAATATTATCACTCCAATAATTGATAGTCAACAAATTATTTCAAATAAAAAAACAAGCTTAAACTTGTTTATTTACTATATAATTAATCAATGATTGATCTGGTTTTGTAAACTTATAAGTATTTAAAATACTCTTATCTACAAATATATGATTTTTATAATTATTTAATATTACTTCTCCACTTAAATAACTACAATTATATAAAACTATCTCAACTATTCCTGATTCTGTCTTAAACTTTTTAGAAAAAATCTTTTCATTACATTTAACAGATATATGCATCTTATCATAGATCTCTCTAACTATTGCTTCTTTATCTGTTTCATCATTTCTAACTTGTCCGCCTGGTAATTCCCATGAACCTGTTGAAAGTTGAGTTATTAATACTTTTTCATTTTTTTCTATTTGAGCTACTACTATTCTTCTATTTGCCATAATCCACCTCGTATCTACAGGTTAATTATATCAAATACTATAACATTATTAATAATAAATCAATTAAAAAATATGTAAATTTACAAAGAAAAAAGACTATTTCTAGTCTATTCTATTTCAAAACATTCGTATGGATCTAAATAATCTTTTTTATCTCCAATATATAGAGTACATAAAGTATCTCCTACCCAAACTTCATCTCCTTCTTGTTTGTTTAAGACTACTCCTACTCCATAATCTATTTGATCATCCATCTTTTCTTTTCCTGCACCCAAAGATTGAGATAACATTCCAACTTTAAGAGCATTTATACTTTTAATAGTACCTTTCTTAGTGCTTTTAATTGCTAATACATTACTACTTACTTTAGTATCTAATAAATTACCACCTTGAGCACTTACAAACTCAAGGAACTTACTATATGCAAGTCCTGTATCTATAGAATTTTCTACTAATAATTTTGATTCTTCAATACTTATTCCTTTAGCCATAGATACCATATTAGCAGCTAATTCTAAACAAACTTTATATAAATAAGAATTCTTTCCTTTTCCTCTTAATATACTTATTGCTTCAACTACTTCTAATGAATTACCAACAGCTTTACCTAAAGGAGTATTCATATTAGTAGTTAGAGTTCTTACTTCTCTTCCATATCTATTTCCTATTATTTGCATTAAATAACTTAAATGATGAGCATCCTCTATATTCTTAATTAAAGCACCATTACCAACTTTAATATCTATTATTATTTTATCTGCTCCACTAGCTATCTTTTTACTCATAATAGAAGATGCTATTAAAGGAATAGATTCAACTGTACCAGTTACATCTCTTAATGCATATATCTTCTTATCTAAAGGTGCTAAATTCTTTGTTTGTCCTGTTATAGCTATACCAATTCTATTTACTTGATTAATCATTTCCTCTTCAGTAAGACTAACATTAAATCCAGGAATACTCTCTAACTTATCTATAGTTCCACCTGTATACCCTAAACCTCTTCCACTCATCTTACATATTTTAACTCCTAAAGAAGCTACAATAGGAGCTACTATTAAAGTGGTTTTATCTCCAATACCACCAGTTGAATGTTTATCTACTTTAATACCTTCTATATTGGATAAATCTAATGTATCTCCACTATTAATAAAAATATCAGTTAAATTGATTGTTTCTTCATCAGTCATACCATTTAAAACGATTGCCATTAATAAAGAAGACATTTGATATGATTCTATTTCATCATTTAGATACCCCATAAAAGCATATTCTAATTCTTCTCTAGAAAGTTCTAATTTATCTTTCTTTTTATTAATAATTTCAATTATATTCATTTTTACTCACCCTTTATATAATTCTCTTTTCTTTCTTCTATAGCTCTTGCAATAGCAAGTTCGCCCTCATTTACATCTTTTGAAATAACACTACCTGCTGCTATAAAACTATTTTTAGATATTTTAATCGGAGCTATTAATACAGAATTAATTCCTACTAATACATTACTACCTATATAAGTATTATTATGTTCTTTAGTTCTCCAATCGAAGTTTGCAATAATTGCTCCTCCACTAAAATTAACATTATTTTCTATTTCTGTATTACCAATATAAGATAAATGAGATATCTTGTTATTATCTTTAATAGTACTTTGTTTCAACTCTACAAAATTACCAACCTTATTATTATTACCTATAACTGTATTATTTCTCGTATGT
>CACYBN010000060.1 GCA_902772675.1 uncultured Erysipelotrichaceae bacterium | reverse complement strand
TTTTCTTGAATTTATGACTTTCCATTCCATCCCCACCTAACAACAGTATATGTTACTTTCTTCTTACCAATATCTACTGTTTTTTCAGATTCGAATAATAAATCAAACTTAGTACCTGTAATAGCTCCACCTCTATCTAAAACAATAGCATAAAAGTCTTTATAACCTTTTAGATTAGATACTCTTATAACTGTTCCACAAGGAAATCTTTTATCAGCCGCTAATATTCTTAATTTACCATATACTTTATCAACATGATAAATATTTCCATTTTTAGCATTATGTCTAGGAGGACATGCTAAATTACCACCACAACCTTCACAATCAGGTCCATATCCAGTTAATGTTCCTTTAAAAGTTACTGGCCCTTTTTTACTTTCACTAATAATATTATCTATACCTGATATTTTTTTAACAGTTATATTTTCTTTATTATTATAAACCATCAATAAATTATTTGATCTTAGAGTTCTATTTCTACTTATATCAAAAGTTTTAACATCAATAGTTTCAAAATTTGAATATAACATCAATAAAAAAAGAGACAAAAAGATAGTTACAATTGATAGTTTTGATACTAAAATTAATCTATTCTTTTTTCTCTTTGTTTTCATATTCTACACCTAATACAATATTAGCATTGTTATAAATCTAAGTCAAATAATGTTTTAGTATTATTAGTAGTTTCTCTACCTACTTCTTCAGGAGATACTCCTTTTATTTCTGCGATAGTTTCAGCGACTAAAGGTATATATTTTGGGGAATTGGTTTCTCCTCTATGAGGTGTTGGTGCCAAATAAGGAGAATCAGTTTCTAATGTAATTCTATTTAAAGGAATACTTTTAATTGTTTCTTTTAAATTAGTATTTTTAAAAGTAAGTACACCACCTATACCTAAGTAGTATCCCATTTTTAAATATATATCTGCAGTTTCTTTTGATCCACTAAAGCAATGAATAATACCTTTTAAATTATATTTTTTTAATACATTTATAGTATCTTGTGTAGCATCTCTTGTATGAATTACTACTGGAGCATTTAATCTACTAGCAAGTTCTAGTTGTTTATTAAATAGATCCAATTGTTTTTCTTTATTATCTTTTACCCAATAATAGTCTAATCCTATTTCACCGATACCTATTACTTTCTCATTTTCATTATATATTTTTTCTAATTCTGATATATCATCATCTGTAACATTATCTACTTCATCTGGATGATATCCAATTGTTAAATAAACATTATCATATTTTTTTATTAATTCTAATCCTTCTAAAATATCTTTTTTTGAACATCCACTTATTATAAGTATATCTACTTTGTTATCTTTAGCTTCTTTTACTACTTTATCTATATCTTCATAATATTCTTTAAATATATGGCAATGATTATCTACATACATAATAAAACCTCCATGTTTATTATAACATAGAGGTTTATAATTATTTTTTAATTTCTATTCTTTTAAAGATTACTTCTGGATCATTAACTTTAGTACCTGATTTATAATATCCAAATTTATCTAAAGTATCATATCCAGTTTCTTCAGTATTAATTTGTCTAAATATTTCTTTAGCAGTATCTGGTAAAAATGCTTGTAATAAAACTGAACCATATCTAATTGCTTCAATCAAATTATATAATACAGTATTAAGTTTATCTTTTTCATTTTCATCTTTTGCTAATACCCATGGCATTGTTTCATCAATATATTTATTAGATCTAGTAAATATACCAAATAAAGTATCTAAAGCATCTGCAATTCTTAAATTATCCATTTTCTCATCAATTAACTTCTTAGATTCTAAACAAGTATTGATTAAGTCTTCATCAAATTCAGTAGTTACTTCAGTTTTTTCTACTACTCCATCATTATATTTCTTAATCATACCAATAGTTCTATTAACTAAATTACCTAAGTTATTTGCTAAGTTAGCATTAATAGATCCTTCTAATAAGTCAATAGAGAAATTACCATCACTAGCAAAAGGCATTTCATGTAATACGTAATATCTAACAGCATCTACTCCATAATCTCTTACTAAATCATCTGCGAAAGCAACATTTCCACGAGATTTAGACATTTTATCATTATCAAATAATAACCATGGATGTCCAAATATTTGTTTAGGTAACTCTAATCCTAAACAATGTAACATAATAGGCCAATATATAGTATGGAATCTTAAAATATCTTTTCCAATTAAATGAAGATCAGCAGGCCATACTTCTTTAAAGAAATCAGATGAATCTTTAGTTACCTCATATCCTGGGAAGGTAATATAGTTAGATAATGCATCTATCCAAACATAAATAACATGTTTATCATCA
>CACYBN010000059.1 GCA_902772675.1 uncultured Erysipelotrichaceae bacterium | reverse complement strand
TTCTATTTCATTTTTTAATAATTCATTACTTACTTTTACTGAAGCAAAAGATCCAATTCCAGCTCCGATTAATAATCCAAAAACAGTTACAATTAGTAGTTCACACATAAATTGTAAAGTCAATTTTATTTTAGTTAAACCAATTGTTCTTAATACTCCAATCTCATATTTTCTTTCTCTAATATTAATCATATTAATAGCAAGTAAAACTACACCTCCAATTACTAAAGTTATAATCAAGAATGTAGTAGCAAATCCTTTTACTGAAATAATAGAATCAGTAGCAGATTGAACTGTTTCAGAGTTATCAGTAACTGTATAATACTCACTTAAACCTTTTTCTTTTACTTCTTCACTAAATTTTTCAATAACACTAGTATCTTTTAATATATAAGTAGGATTTACTGTTCCACTATTTTTAGTATCTTTTTCTAATATATTTTTAACTGTGGTTACATTAGTAATTATTGTATTAGCAGAATTAGAATACATATTTTTAGTATCACTAGCTGATGATGAATTTTCTTTATATATACCAGTTACAACTAAATCATATGTAACAGATGTATCATATGGACTTACTAATGTTATAGTATCTCCAACTTTTATCTCATTTAAAGTAGCTAATTCTTCAGAAATTACACAACTATTTGAATCGAAATCATTACTTACTTCTCCAGAAGTAATTGTATAATTACCAGATATAAAATCACTCATCGCTTCATAAGAATTATATCCTACAATTGAAAAAGTACCTTTATTTGCTTTTTCATTTCTAATATTTTCTATTGTAGTTGTAGTTTTCTTTCTAGTTGTAGTACTCTTTCTAGTTGTAGTAGTTCCACCATCTTCTGGTGGTCTACCCGGTCTATTAGAATTACTTGAAGAAGAACTATTCTTTTTAGTTTCAGTATCTGTTTTTGTAGTTGTTTCTGTCTCAGTAGTGGTAGTTTCTTTTACTAAACTATCTGTTGCTTCTTTTATATCTTTTCCATTCATACTAAGACTATAAGTATAATAGTAACTAGATACATAATCACTATCACCATATTTCTCAACTTCATCAATTGTAATACTTTCAATATTATTAAAAGCATCAATCATATCTTCTTGAGAATCATTTTCTTTTAGAGAATTCATTAAAGCTTCTCTATCCATTCCAATAGTGGCTTCTACTGGATATTTTTCTTCATAGGCTTTTATTATCTTATCAGCAGATGATCTAATAGCTAAAGTAACTGCACAAGCTGATGCAATAACTACTATAATAATACCTATCAATATATTTCTCATTTTATTACGCCAAATATTTTTTAAAATATACATTTATTTGTTCACCTCTACATATATTTATAAATTTTATTTATGAAAAAATTGTGAACAAAAATAAAAAAGTAGTTGAAAACTACTTTATTACACATTTCATATTATATTTTTCTATTATAGAATTAACTACTTCTATAAAATGTTTACAATTATCTGTTGGTTCATATTTAAAATGTATTTCTAAGATAATATCATTAAATAAATAATCTGGATATTCTTCTTTATATTGTTCAGTTTCAATATATGCAATATAAGAATTAATCTTATCCTGTAATAATAATAAATGATTATATTCATCTTTAAAATCCAATTCATCAGATAAAAATAATATTAAATTATTATCTTTTTTACTAATTGCTACTCCATCTAAAATATCTTTTTCTAATATGGACATAACTACCTCTGTTTACCAGTAGACTCTAGAGCTATCTCATCTGGTTGAGATTTTGGAGTTTCTACTAAAGTCATACTTCTTACTTCATCTGGAGTTAAACTAGATGGATAAGTTTTTAAATTAATAACAAATCCACTGCCTGGTTTTAAAGTATTTACAAAGTCTAATTTTTCTTCATCAAAAATAGTTCCTTCTACTTTAACACCACTAAAATCATCTAAAGTATTATAAATTCCTCTTAAATCACAAAAAGATAAATCTTTTTTATAAACAGTTTGAGGATTAATATCGGCATTAGTATAAGATAAGCATTCTTCTCCAGATAATTTAACACCACTGAAATCTATACCTGATAAATCAAAGTGTCTTAACATATGACTCTCTTTAAATCTAGGATCTATTTCTAAATGATCATCTACTTTAATAAATAAAATATCTGAAGTTATTGGTAATAAGTTTCTTCCCGGAAGAGTTACCATCACTTTAGGATCCAACATATCCAAAATTGCAAATGCATGTTGAAGACTTAAATATATAGCCACTATCTTTTCCTTAGCTTCATTTATTGCTCTTATTGCTTCTTCTCTTTCTTCTTCAGTTACTTCACTTTTTCTTGTAGCATCTCTATGAGCTAATTTCTTATCATGATTTAATTTATATTCTTGTTTTATAGCTTTAGCTCTTTCTATTACCTCTTCATGATTATGATCATTACTATATATACTTTTAAATTCACTAAAACTTAATATTATTTCAGGAGTAACTAATCTAATTCCTTCAGCATATCCTATATCTGTAATATCTATTAGTTCTCCATTTCTAACAAAATAATTTCTATCTTTTATAGATATGTAATTATCTCCAAATTTAAAATCATTTAATCTACATAATTGTTCAATAGTACCTGTAATTAAATCATATTTATAAATAAGTCCTCTACTAAAACAGAAAACAGCTCCATCATAGTTTACGATTGGTCGTTGTGCTAATTCTACATCACCATATAAATATTTTTTCTTAAGTAAACCTACTACTTCACATTCAAGAGGTTCTTTTTTCTTTCTAGTAGTAAATCCTCTTACTTCTTCTTTATCTTTAAAATTATGAGATCTAAATTCTTCTGAATATCTTTCTATATCATAAATAGGATCTCCTTCAAGATCTATTACTATTATTTTTCTAGAAAAATCTGTAGATGTTTTTTTGTCATAATATTTTACTGTAGTTATTCCATCTTTAAACGGATATACTTTATCAGCCCATAATTCTAACAAAAGATTACCATCATAATCTAAATAATTATATTCAATATTAGATTTTAAACCTCTTCCAGTTTGTCTACTTACTATAGCTTTTCCTTCTACAAAAGGTTTAATAGTTAATCCACTGTATTCTTCAATATTACCAGTTCTATCCATTAAACCATAAGTTAAATCTTTTTTTCTAACTACTGTTTTTAATCCTTCGAACGAATAAGCTTCACTTAAATATTCATCTAATAATAATATTCCATCTGTATCAATAAAATTATATCCATCAGCTGTTTTAACTAAAGCTCTTCCTCTACTGAAATCTTCTACTTTTTCAAACCAAATATCAGATATTAGTTTTCCTGAAGCATCCATAAAATTATAAGTACCATCTTCATTATTCTTAACAATAAAATATCCATTCTTACTACGACTGATAATATAATCTTTATTTACTTCACTTATTATATTTAAATTAGTATCTAATAAAAATCTTCTACCATTATTTTCACAAATAATTCTATTGCTACCTATTACCTGTGGATTATTATAGAATATTTTTCTAATACTACCATCTTCACCTATTAAACGAGGAACACTATCTCCTTCTATTACACCAATACCATATCCATCATATAAAGCACTTAATGATTTAAATTTAGTATCAACTAATTCTCCAAATATAGGTGAATAATATCCTAAATAATCTCCATAGTCTCTAGGAAAATAATAAGAATCTCCAATATCACTATAACTTAAAACTTTTTTTGGTAATTCAGTAGCACTCATCATATTACCATCAGAATCTATATATACTCTAAAATATTTATCAGTTATATTTAATTTAACATTTAAAACAAATCCACCCTTTTCTAAAGGATAGAATTCTCTAATAGAAAAACCACTTATACTACCAGCAGGTGTCTCATCTTTAGACGAAACTATCTTAGAAGAATATACTTTAAATCTAAATTTAACTGGATTATTATGAGAATCTACTAATACTTGATTCCTATAATTATCAGTAATTATTTTATATTCCTCAGCTCTATCATCAAGTTCAATATCAGAAGTTATTTCTACATCAAAACATTCTTTTAAATACTCTAAATATTTTTCTTCTACTTCGCTCATAAAATCACCTATTATTTTTAATTATATCACAAAGTTTTAATAGAAATAATATCATCTATAGAAATAATAGAATTACTTAAAATTATTCTTTTATAAACTTTATCTATTTTTTTTAATATATCAATAGTCTCTATATATTCAAACTCATAATAATATTTAATTAATACTTTAGATCCAACTTTAATTTTTGATAATTCTCTATCTAGAGATTCTTTTAATTCACTAGATATTATTTTCTTATCTTCAGTAATTGTTTCAGCTTCTTTTAAAGCTTCTCTAAATCCTTTTAAAGAATCAAATGGCATAAATTGACAAGCTCTATTCTGCATTATGTCCTCCTATTAATCTATTTCTATCTATTTGAGTAGCACCATCTAAATAACTAATACCCCTAAGAATAGAATTCTTTCCATATTTATTTTTTATTTCTAAAATAGTAGTTTCTAATTTATTATCTCTAACAGTATCATTATTAGAAAAAAGATTCATTTGTTCATATTTTAATACATGAAGATTATTAAAAGATAAACCTATTTTTCTTATTGGAACACTTTCATTTATTCTATAATCATATTCTTCTAAGATTCTATTTAGAATAATTTTATAACTTGAAGTATCATCAACTTTAAAAGAACAAGCAACTGGTCTAATTACATCTTTAGAATATCCAATATAAAAAGATAAATTATTAGTACACATTCCAATATTAACTAGCTGAAGTACTAAATTATCTATCATTTCTGCAAGAACTATTCTAGCTTCTTTATAATTATAATCTCTATATAAAATTTGACTATTACTCAAAGAATTACTTTTAGGTTTATATTTTTTTATATCTTCAATCGTACATGATTCCCTACCCCATGAATGATCTATTAAATATAAAGCGTTTACACCAAACTCTTTATAAAGTATTTTTGGATTACAATGAGCTACATCATATAAATCTCTAAGATGTAATTTATGTAATCTTGCTTCAGTACCATAACTTATTTGCCAAAAATCAGTTATAGGTAAATGATGCCACATTTCTTTTTGAAATGTTTCTTCATCAAAAACACCAATATGACTATCTACATGTTTAGATTTAATATCTAGTGCTACTTTAGCTAAAAATAAATTAGTACCTATACCTGCTGTTGCTGTTATTCCAGTAGTATCATATATATCTTTCATAATCATTTTTGCTATATCTACCGGTTCTTTTTTATATAAATGTAAATAATTTGTTATATCCATAAATACTTCATCTATAGAATATGGATGAATATCATCTTTAGAAACATATTTTAAATATATTTGATATATTCTAACAGAATATTCTATATATTTTTTCATTCGAGGTTTAGCTACTATCGGATGAACAGTTTTAGGTATTTCATAAACTCTACATCTATTTTTAATACCTCTTTCCTTCATTTTAGGAGTTATAGCTAAACAAATCGCACCTTTAGATCTAGATGGATCTGCTACTATTAAATCTGTTTTAAAAGGATCCAAACCTCTTTCTACACATTCAACAGAGGCATAAAAAGTTTTTAAATCAATACATAAATAAATTTTATCCATAATCAACCACCTCTAAATCATTTTTATTATATCAAACACGTGTTCTATTAAACAATCGAACAAAAGAAAATTTTACAAAAAAAGAAATAGACTAATCTATTTCTTTACACTATTATTTTTAGTTTCTAAATATCTTGAATATTGTTCTTCTAAATCTGGTCTTCTAGTAATATGTGATTTTATTTCTTCTTGTTGTTTATAAGGTAGTAATTCTCTTATATAGATTAATTCTCCATAATCAAATAATTTTAAATTACCATTCTTATCTCTTCCTATATTACCTTCTTTTGTATCATACCATAAATAACCATCATCTCTTAAATGACAATATACTTCCATAACATCATCATATGTTATACCAGTAAAATCCAATTTTTCTTCAGCTATGGTTCTAAACTGATACCATCCAATCTTAGGTCCAATTTTTTCTTCCAATGGTTGTAAAATATATTCACTATGACTTGTATATTCACTTAAAGGAACTCCATAATCAATTGATGTCAACTTTACTACTTTATCAATACCGACAAAACATATTGATGATTCACCTATTCCAATATCTAATATTTCTTCTTCATTCATTCCAACTTTTTTCATAACTTCTGCAATAGATCGTGCAGATTCAATAACTTGTTTTTCTCTTTCCTCTTCATCTTTAGAAAAGAAAGTACTAATAAAATTATTTTTTACTATATCTGAAACTTGTTCTATTATTTCCATATTAACTCAACATTTTAGAATGAATAATACTATTAAATAATGATAATAAAGTACATGCTATTAAGATACCTCCCAAGATATCACTAAACCAATGCACACCAGAAATTAATCTTCCTAAAACTATTAAAACCATTAAAACTATAAATCCAATATTAATTGATTTCTTACATTTAAAATCACTAAATAATTTATTATTTATAAGAACTCCACTTCCACATACAAATATTGCAAGTAATGTATGACTAGATGGGAAAGAAGCTTCTAATACACCATCTAAAATAACTGGTCTATAATTAATAATAACTTTTTCAAATAATACATAAATAATAATTACTACTACATAAAATATTCCTAAAACTATAATATCTTTATCTACTAATTTTAAACTCTTTCTTTTAATTAATTGATATAGTCCTAACAAACCATATCCACATACAATTAAAAGTGCTAGATAACCTAAAACTTCAGTAATTTTATAAATATTTTCATTATATGAAAATACATTATAGAAAAATTTATTAATACATGAAAAACCGACTTTACTACCATCTGGTCCAATATTTGATACATCTACTACTTTAACAAGTAAAGTATAAATAAAACAAAAAATTACTAAAAATAAATTTAAAACATTTCTCTTCTTTAATCTCATATATCCTCCTATATAAATATTATAACCCAATAAAAAGAGTATTTCTACTCTTCATATTTATCTTTAAAATAATTGATTAATGGTTGAACACTCATAGGTTTACCACATACTTTTTCACATACTTCTAAGATGTTATATGCTCCCCCATGAATATGAATATTTTCATTTAAATATTTAGTAATATCTTTAATATTACCATTTTTAAGGATATCATTAACATCTCCTAATTTAGAATTGATATCTTCAAGTAACATACCATCAAAAATAGAACCTAATAAGTATGATGGAAAATATCCAAAAGATCCATCAGACCAGTGCATATCTTGTAATATACCAGTACTATCACTATCTACTTCTACTCCTAAATAATCATGATATTTTTGATTCCAAATTTTAGGTAATTCACTAACATCTATATTACCATCAAAAAGTTCTCTTTCTATTTCATATCTAATAATAATATGTAAGCAATATGTTAATTCATCAGCTTCAGTTCTTATTAAAGAAGTATGAGCATCATTAAAATAATTAATAAATTCTTCTATTGGTAAATCTATTTTTAATAATTCTTTTATATCATTATAAATAGGTTTCCAAAAATTAATATTTCTACCTAAAATATTTTCATAAAATCTAGATTGACTTTCATGTAATGCAAATTTACTAATATCATAATTACCATATGATGATAAATAATTACTTATATTTTGTTCAAATATACCATGACCACCTTCATGTATTATAGTAGAACAATGATCAAAAATATTCTTATTTCTACCAAAAGCAATTCTTACATCATTTATATTTAAAGTAGTAGTATATCCATGTGGAAAGATACCTAATGCACCTCTATTATTATCAAAACCAATATAGTTTAATAAATACTTGCTAATATTAATAAGTTCACTATCAGAATAATTTACTTCTACTTTATTTAATTCTTTTCTTTTTAAATTTTTAACTATTGGAATAATTCCTTCTTTTAACTCGTTAAACAATACATCAATCTTATCTTTAGTAAGACCTTTTTCATAATCATTTAACATAGCATTATATAAATCTTCTCCAGGATTAGTATAAGAATACATCCTTTTAGTCATATCTATAATTTTTTCTAAATATGGTTTAAATAAATTATAATCATTCTTTTCTTTAGCTTCAGCCCATACAGTTACAGACTTACCAGTTAAATTACAATATTCTTCATAAAAGTCTTTAGGAATTCTTTTAAATTTTTCATATTCTTCTAAAGAATCTTTTAAAAATATTTGTTCTTCTTCATTTAAATTACTAAACTCATTACTAGAAATAACACTTTCTAATAAATCTTTATATTTTTCATCTGTAGTTAAATCAAATACTTGCATTGATAGAGATGTTTGAACACCTACTAAATAATCAATTGATTCTTTAGGTGCTATTGTATCTCTTTCCCAATGTAACATTGTAATTAAATAGTTTAAATTTCTAACTTTTTCTAAATACTCTTTTAATTCCTCCATGTAGTCCTCCTTATACTACTCTTTTACTTACTAGTAGATATTATTTCTTCATCAATATAATTAACACCTAATTTTTCATATATTTTTATTAAATTTTCAGGTGTAATATTTTTTGTAAAATACACTATTGATTTTTCTATAAATATCTCCTATTTATATAGTGATTATACCATATAAAAAAAGAGTATTTCTACTCTTTATTCAAATATATATAACTAGATAACCACTCTAAGAACTTATCACCATCTTGGTATCTATCTAAATCCTCATCTGATTCTGCATCTAAAAAATCAACTATTTTCCCATCTTTTATAACAATAACGCTTGGTGCATATTTTACTTTCCCATATAAACTAGTATCTTTAAACTCTCTAAAATTCATTTGTAATATTTCAAATTTATTATCTTTAGCTACTTTATCATAAATAGTATCACATGGAATTTTAAAACTACATACATCATTATATATAAATAATAGAAAATTCTTTTTTTCAGATAATAATTTTTCAAAATCATCTTTTTCTACTGTAACTAATCCTAATTCATTATAATATTCATCATCTAAATAAAACTTCTCTATTTTTTTAGAACCATTTACAAATAATAATATTCCAATAATAATTAGTACTAATAAGATTACTACTATTAAAATTATCTTATTCTTATTCATGATCAATCTCTACTAAACTATCAAAATCTATATCATGATAATTAACTTTCCAAAAGTCATAAGTAGTTTTTCCATCTACTTTATTTTTTACTTCTACATTATTTTTTCCATTATAGTTCCAGTAACCACCAGTATTATAAATCTTATTTTCATCCCATCCTAAAGATACTAATAAGTTTTTAGTCATACCAGCGTAACCACCTCCACCACACATCAAGAATATATTTTTATCTTTTGGAAATAAATATTCTAATATATCTAAAGATTCTTTATAATTTGCAACATATTTATCTTTTTCTAATCTAAATAAAGTTTTTCCAGTATATGTATCTCCAACTGCTTCAGGTAATCCTGATACTGGAATAATATATGGTAATGAAACTACTTCAAATCCTTTTACAAATCCTGATAAGTAAGAATCTCCTCCTATTGCTTCATAATTTCCAGGATCTTTTAACATTCTTACGTCTCTATATACAGAATCACTTCTACCTAAATATTTATCTATATTAGATTCATTTATATTTTTATCTATTCCTAATTGTCCTCTTTCTCCTTCAGTTACTTCAGGTTTTGGTAATTTACTCAATTTATTATTACTATTATTTTTTCCTAATAGAAAACTACCTCCTACTAATAATAAAACTATAATAATTGAAATAATAATTTTTAAACTTTTTTTCATAAAAGCATCTCCTTTTCTCTAATTTTATTATTTTAAAAAACAACTAACAATAACTTATCAGTTGAAATAACTCAACATTTAGTTGAATTACTAATTACATTCACTTTTTAAAACTAAAGGTATCTTATAAATAGTTATTTTATCAGCACTATTATAAGCTTTAATTTCTAAATAAATACTATTATTAATATAATCTTTACACATTCTACTATAATTATCTTCTTTAAAAGATAAAGTCTTTAAAAACTCTTCTAGAGATATTTTTTTACCTTTATAAGCAGTTTTATCTATTTCTATAGTTTTATCTTTTTCTTTCTCAAACAATGAACATTCTATATTAGAATATTCTTCTAAATCATCTCCACCACAATAATTTACATCACTTATATAAATAGATGATTTATTTTTATTATAAGCAATACTACCTGTTACTTTAAAATTAGAACAACTAGATGATAAAGTTTTAAATTCAAAACTATTATTATCTTTATTATTAAATAATATAAATACAAGAACTATTACAAATACTATTATTAAAAATAATAAACTAAATAATAATATTTTTCTTTTTATTGTTTTCTTTTTACTATATTCACCTTCAAAGATATCATCTAAACTAATATTAAAATCTTTACTCATTTTTTTTAATAATAAAGTATCTGGCATATTTATACCATTTTCCCATTTAGATACTGCTTGATAAGTAATATTATATTTATCTGCTAAATCTTTTTGAGTAAGATTATTCTCTTTTCTTATCTTTTTTATAAAATTAGATATTTTTTCTTGATCCATAAAAACCACCTATTTAAATTATATCATATTAATTATTTCTTCTTTTAAACATTCGATTGTATCTTCTTCTTAATCTCTTTAATAGCTTTAGCATCTTCTATATCTAAACATGCAACTCTAATATTTTCACAACCTACTTTTTGTACTTTCTACACCTTTAGTCTTAGTATTATACATAGATTAAATTACTATCTTATCTTGTCCAACTATTCTAACATTTCCAACTATTATTTTCTTTGTATTTTTCATAATAATCACCAACTTTATATAAGTATATCATTTTTTGTGATAAAATTAATATAGGTGATTATATGAGAAAAATAATAGTTGGTCTTTTAAAACTTTTATTAGTTCTTTTTATCTTTTTAATAATATTTATATTTGTAGATTATGTTAGATTAAATATTTCATATAGTTTTAATAAGAGTAAATATATAGATTCAATTGATGTTCAAGGTAACAAGGATAAATATGTTCCTCAAGGACTTGCTTATAGTGAAGAAAATGATATTGTTTTACAAACTTCTTATAATAAATCTAAGAAAGTTAGTATGTTATATGTTACAAGATTTTCTGATGGAAAATTATTAAAATCATTAAAAATAAAAAATAATGATAATTCTGAAAACACTTCACATGCAGGAGGTATTGCTGTTTCAGATAATAAAGTATGGATAACTAGTGATTATTATGTAAACGAATTTTCTTTAAAAGAAATAATTAATACAAGAAATGATAGTATTAGATCTTTACGTGATGAAAAACTTCCTATACGAGGAGACTTTGCTACATATAAAGATAATACTTTATGGATTGGTGATTTCTTTTTAAAACCATTTTATAATGTAGAAAATGATAATCCTTTATTACTTGCATATAATACTAATGGTATTATTAATTATCAAAAACCTAAACTTGCAATTAGTTTACCTAAAATGGTTCAAGGATTAACTTTTGATGAAGAAAACAATTTCATATTAACTAGATCTTTTACTAATTTAATCAGTTCTGATTTAGTTATATATAAAAATGTATTAAATAAAGAAACTAATGAAACTTATAAAGTAGGAACAACAACAATTCCATATTATAAATTCAATGATGAAAATAAAATTAGAAATGAAAAATTAGTTCCTATGGCTGAAGGTCTATTTTATAAAGAAAAATATTTATATATACTATTTGAAAATTCTTCAGATGCATATTTCTATGCATATCCAAAATTAGCTAAGATAATAAAATAT
>CACYBN010000058.1 GCA_902772675.1 uncultured Erysipelotrichaceae bacterium | reverse complement strand
CTCCTCCTTCTTGCATAATTATGTAATCCTCTACCTCCTATAATTTTGCATAATTTTGTAAAAAATTTCTCCTCACATATTTTCCTTTTCTTCCCTATACGGGGGGGGGGCTTAAAGTACCGTAAAAATAAAAAAGGTGAACCTGTTAAGATTCACCTCGTTTTATTATCAATATATTTTAAATGTTCTTGTGGAATAGTATCAAGTTCAGAATAGAAATACTTTAATTCTTTATACTATTTAAGAGTAATATTTTTAGCTTTTTCCGGTAAAGAATCAAACCATTTTTCAAAAGTTATATTTTCATTATAAAGTTCCTTAAATTTATCAAATGATATATTTTTTTTAATTTGATCTGGAAGCATTTTGAAATAATTATCATAAACTCTTTTATCAATAACCTTATCCCCTATAGCTATTAATCCTCCTATAAGTCCTGCAGATGATAGACCAAGAGTTCCTAAGTTAAGAACCTTTTTTCGAGTATAAGCAGACTTTATAGCTTTTCTTTTTAAATCATTAGCTCTATCCTACTTAATTTGTCTTTCATTTTCTAATTGTTTAACATCTTGATATTTTTTATATGCTGCTTTATACTCAAGATTATTAGTTTTATATTTTTTATCTGTTAAATTAAAATAAGCTTCAGAAAAAGGATCACCTTCAGAATAATAACCATTATTATTATCTTTAAGAACAAAATCTAAATCTTCTATATCGTTTTTTCCTAAAGATTTTGCGTACCTATTTAAAAATTCTTTTTCATATGTACGAATTTGATGAAACTAATTTCCTTTACGATCTTGCTTTAACACTTTAGTTAATTCATTAAACAATTCTTCATCACTATGAGTACGATATGACTTCAAATCTTTTATTAATTTGGGGTATTTTTTAGCAAAATCTTTAAATGATATATACTTTCTACTATTTGGAATTATTTCATTACTTTTATTATTAATAATTTCATAATCTCCTCCAAATTCAGCTGGAAATTCTCCAACATTATGATTGTTATCTATATTTCTATATGAAGTATGTACTCTAGGATTATCATATTTTAATAAATTTCCAAAATATCTTCCTGAACTTTTTTCACTACCAGTTGAATACTAATGTATACCACGTATACCATCAACACCTAAATTATTAGCTATTTCTTCTATTAAATTGTTAGCATCTGATGGAGTAATTTTTCCGTTTCGAGCAGCAAAGAATATATCATCTGTAAAATTATTGTATGGTCTAATTGATATAGATGGTAATTTTAAAGATTCTGTAGCTTTATTAATTGCATTTTTAATTTTTTCTGGATCCTTCCAAATTTCTTCTTCGTTTTTAAAATAATTGAATAAATCATTAAATGTAATTTCTTTATTTTCATGAACTATGCGAGGTTCTACATAAGTATAGGAAGTATGAGCTCTTGTGAATCCTCCAAAACTTCCACCTGATGTTGTATTACCTCCACCCCCTTCACTACTTCCTCCTCCTAACTAACTCTAAGGATAAAGAGATTCTTCATAACTTAAAGATTCATTAGGATCATAATTAATACTTCTAGTATGTTCTGCATTACGCATATACCATCTATCGACAAAATTTTTAACCTGTTCAGGATTTTTAGATACTTCGTCTATATTTATTATTTTATCAGTATGACTATTATTAATAAGTCTCAAAATTTCTTTATTAGCTTCTGGATTGTTCCAATCATGTTTAAGCTTTGAAGATACTCTTTCGAAACCTCTTATCTATGCGTACATATTATCTATAGCAGTTGACATATGTTTAATAGCTTCTGGATCTGAATTATTCATTAATATCATCTATCTAATAATATGTTTAGATTTAGGACTTTTCATGTTATTGTCTATAATATTCTAAAATATCATATCTTTATCTTTAAGATATTCTTGAATATTTTTATTAATTGGAATAGAACTAGTAAGTGATGGAGTGTATTTATTCTGCTAACGTTTTGCCATTTCAGAATAAAAATCTACTAATCTTCCAGGAGTTCTAGTTGATTCTAACTGATGTATTAGAGTACCAGTATTATCTAATATATTTATATCTAAATTATTTGCTTCTGACCCTCGATATACAAGTGGAGAACTACCCGTAATACCAGTATTTCCAGCAGTCTCTCTCTAAAAAGTAAATTTTAAAAGATTTTTAACTCTATCAACACCAGTTTTATCAACTAATATTTCTATATCTCCTGGAGTTCCACCAATATATCCTTTACTAATTAATTTAGATGAACCAACAACAGGATAACCTGTTTTTTCTTCAATTTCTTTAATATGTTCTGCTAAAGCATTATTTAAATTATCACTATTTCTAAGAGGAACTATATCTCCTGTATCATATTCCATTAATATCTAATCGCCAGCATCACGGCCTATAACTCCATTTCTTCGAGACGGTTCTTCTAATTTATAATGCTTTCCAGTAATTAAGTTAGTTGTTGTTCCACTTACGTCTTTATTAGGAAAATGTAAAGTTAATGGAGTTTCAGAAATATTATTTACATCGGTTGTTGATTTATATTTTAATTCAGGTATAGAATAATCAAATCCTGTTTGTACTAATATCATCTCCTGGTTATAAGGATGCAATTCAATTCTAGCTTTTTCTCCAAGATTCGGAGCATTTCCTCTAAAAACAACATGTGAATTATATGGTTTCCCAGCAATTCTTTCAAATATAGTTCTATCATCGTTATTTCTTTTTTTCAAATAAGTGTTATAATAACGTTTTATATCTTTAGGAATATTTTCAACAAACTTTACATTATCTTTAACTGCTGATGGTAGTGCTTTTAAAGCAGGTAATCCTTCTAATGTCATAAGTCCGCTCAGTATACCTTCTGCTGCAGCATCATACCAAGGTACTTCTTTGTTTATACCTTTCTATATAGCATCTTTAACTCCTAATCCTCCACCTATAGCTAAACCACTACTTTCTCCAGCTCTTACTAAAGAAGATACCCCAGGATTTCTTATAATATTACTAATAGGATGCATTGTAAAATCCATAAATTTTGGAAAATACTAAACTACATGAGGTGCTACTGCAGCACCTGCTGTATACAATCCAGCAGCAGTTGTTGCTAAAGCAGGAATAGCAGCTATACTTCCAACAGCAGCGTTAGGAATCAACGCTAATCTATTGACATCTTTCATAAATTGACTTGTTCCAGTAGCTCTCTTCTGTGCAATAGACTTTGCTGTTTCAGAACTTATCTGACCACTTTTTAATCTAGCTAGGTCATAATCAGTTAGATTACGCTGCCAAGAGGGTCTCTCAGCAGTTACTTTAGCTTCAGGTAATATTGTACCATAAGTAGGTCTATAAATATTATTATCATATCCTATAGGAAACCATCCTCCTATTTGATACTTATTAATCAACTTTTTCAT
>CACYBN010000057.1 GCA_902772675.1 uncultured Erysipelotrichaceae bacterium | reverse complement strand
TGTGATATAATTATATTAGAGATGATGATATGAAAGAAAAAGAAGAATTTTTAGAATATTTAAAATATCAAAAGAATTATTCTGAACATACTATTATTAGTTATGGAAAAGATATAGATGAATATTTAGAATTTTTAGATGAAAATCATATAGATTTATATAAAATTACTTATGATGAAATAAGAAAATATCTAATATCTTTAAATGATAAAGATGACATTAATTCTACTATTTCTAGAAAAATAAGTGCTTTAAGAGGATTGTATAAATATTTAGAAAATAATTCAAAGATAAGTACTAATCCATTTAAATTGATAAATTTACCTAAAAAAGATAAAAAATTACCTAGATTCTTTTATTACAATGAATTAGAAGAATTATTTAATACTCCTAAATTAAATACTCCTTTAGGTCAAAGAGATAGATTGATATTAGAAATGTTATATGCTACTGGTGTACGTGTATCTGAACTTGTAAATATTAAAATATCAGATATTGGAGATCATACTATAAAAATATTAGGTAAAGGTAATAAAGAAAGAATAGTAAGATTTGGTGACTATTGTGATGAAATATTAAATATGTATTTAAAAGATGGTCATTATAAATTAAGTCAATCTAGCAATAATGATTATTTGTTTTTAAATAGTAAAGGAGAACAATTAACAGATAGGGGAGTTAGATATTTATTAGATAAAATAATATCTAAAACTACTATTGAAAAGAAAATATCTCCACATATGTTAAGACATAGTTTTGCTACTCATTTATTAAATGAGGGTTGTGATATATTGACTGTTCAAGAACTATTAGGTCATGAAAGTTTAAGTGCTACTGCTATATATACTCATATTACTAATGATAGATTAAAAGAAGTATATTTTAAGACTCATCCTAGAGCAAAAAAAAATAAGTAATTATTACTTATTTTTTATTTTTGTAATTGAATTATATAATAGAGATATACCTTTTCCAAATAAGATTATTAGTACAATAAAATATATAAATTCTATTATTATATTAGAAAATAGTATTAGTAATCCTCCACCTACAAAAGATAATACAGGAATATATCCTGGAAAATATAACATTTTTACTAAACCACTAGCTATTATAAATATTCCTACTAAAATAATAATCCAGTTTAATGTTTCTATAGGATTAATAATAATATAGATAGCTATTAAAGCAACAAGTAGTGCTTGTAAAAAATAAGTTCTAGCTTGATGTTTATATTTTTTATACATACTTAATCCAATAGTTAATAAATTAGTAGCATATATTATCATTAATACTGGGAATAATACTATTCCTATTTTTAGTAATAGTTTAGATCCAAATAGACCAGATACTGCTAATACTATTAATATTACTCCTAAGATAATACTAAATACTAAGTCTTTTTTATATTGATCTTTATATTCTTTTTGGAATTTATCTCCATCTATAATAATATGTTTATTATCCAATTTAAATCACCTGAAGTTAATTATATACTATTTCACAAAAAAAAGATACTAAGTATCTTTTATTCATATCCATCTATTAAAGATGTATCTACTTTTGCATCAGGGAAAGCATCTAAGAAAGTTTTATTATAATTTCTAATCATTCTAGCGGCTTCTTTATCTGTATAAATAACTTCTCTTCCTGATGGTTCAGTAACTCTTAGGAATAATCTTCCATTGTTATCTAAATCTTCTTGTATTTCTATACCAGTTGATTTCTTAATAAATTGATCTCTATCATAATTTGGATTTTCAAAAGCTGTAATAAAACTTGTAGCATAAGGAGTCCTTTTTACATTTTGTGGTGGTAAATAAGGATTATTATCTTGTTGTGGAATATTTTCTTCTCTAACTGGTAATGGTTCTACAAAATTATTATTTAAATCACTATTAGGTGCTAATGCATTTAATTGATCACTTAAATCAGCAGTAGCATCTAAATTAGTATAATTAGGTACTGTTAAATTTCCTGTTAAACTATCATTTTTATATTTATTTAAGAAGTTTTTAATCATTTCTTCATTTTGATCTTGTTCAGATGGTGGAGCAGTGTAATCATTAGCAAAAGCAACTGGATTACTAGTATTTAGATTACTTTGATTATTAGGTTCTTCACCATTAGTAGGGAAAGTCAAATTATTAAAGAAATCATTTGAACTATATTGAGGAGTTTGTACTACTGGTTGTTGATTATTTGGAGCAACTAGTTCAGGAGTTACTTGATTGTTTCCAAAATCATTTTGTACTGCCATTAAATTAGGTATATTTCCATCATTATTAAGATTTGTTAATGGGTTAGTAGGTTGTTTTATTACTGGTATATCTACAGTATCTAAATTTGAATCATGAGATAATAAATTATTATCTAGATTGTTTCCGTGTTTTAAATATGGATCTACATCAGGATTTAAACCATCTGCAATCATCATACTTCTTCTTCTATCTTCATATATTTCTTCTTCAGAAGGCCAATTAGAAGTATCTGCTTTTCTTCCAGGTCTACTAGATTCATATAATTGATTATAACTTTTTAATTGTTCAATTGCTTCCCATCCATGTAAATGAGTTTCATTACCTAAACCATCTATAATAGTTAAAGTAACTTGTCCATTTTCAAATCCTTCATGAATTTCTATATCCATAGTTTCGTTTATAAATCTATCTCTATCTTCATTAGGATAAGTATTTGGATTTTCCTCTATTTGATCTGATTTATAAGACATATCATCTGATATCTTAAATAATTCAGTTAATTTATCTCTATTAAATAAATCAATTTTATCTGTTGTATATAATGAAAAGAATGAATTAACAACATCGTTTAATACTTGACTGATTTCATATTCATGAGCTTGATAGTCAGTATTAGTTTGACTAATGATATAAGTAATAGCATCTTTTATTTTTTGAACAAAATCTACATATTCTTGCATCTTATTAGATGAGTTAATAGCTTTAGATAAATTAGTAGTAACTTCATTCATTTCTCTAGCTATATCATTAATAGATAATTGATCATTAATTCTATGAATTCCAGCAGAGTCAAAATAAGTTTTTAATATATTGGTATACATATTAAAACCATTATCGATTAATTTACTTATTTGATCTCTTTGGATAGTAATATTATATTCGATAAGTTGTTTTTCTAAATTATCAATCATATCATTAGTGGCTCTATCTCTTATTTCAGTTTTTTCTTCAAAACTAGAGACAAACTCATTGATATAAGTGATAAGTAGTTCATTATACTTATTTACTCCCTCTTTATTCATGGTATCACCTATTCTATTATATAATATTTTTTTTAATATTTTAATAGTTTTATAAAAAAAATAAAAAAACAAAAATTATATACACTTTTTCCTTTATCAATGATAAAATTTTATTAAGGAGGAGAGAGAATGGACTTTATAAAGAAGAATAGCTTTGCTTTAACAATTGGTGGTTTAATTGCTGCTTTTGTTGGAATGTTTTTAGACTTTGTAAAAGTTAAGGCTTTTGGGCTTACTGATGCTGTAGAATATATTGATACTGATGATGGAAAAATTTTCTTAGTATTAATTATTGTTGCTTTTGTTTTTGCTTTAGTTGAAAAATATAAAGATAAAATTGCAACACAAGCTCAATTTGTTAAAAATATTCCAGCTGGTGTTTATAAATTTGTTCCAATTATTACATCAGTTTGTGCATTCGTTTTAGCTATTTATGATTTTATTGATGCCAAAGATAAGCTTGGTGGTTATGTAAAAGTTTCAATGGGTATTGGACTTATAATCATCATTATTGGACTTGTTGTAACAGTTGGTACAATAATTGTTGACAAATTTTTAAAACAACCACAACAATAAAAAAGAACTTATGTTCTTTTTTATTTTATTTCTTGTAAAATAAAAAATACTATGATATATTAAGGACAACGTTTAAAAACAAGTGCGAAAGACGTGATTAGTAGATATTTTAAGAGAGTCTACATTATGGTGAAAGTAGATAAATAAAAGCTAATCAAGATCACTTTCAAGTGTGTTTTATGGATAAGATAAAACCGGTGACGCGTTATAGTTTTGAGATATAACTAATTATGTTATAAATTAAGGTGGTACCACGCTAAGGCGTCCTTATGTGGTATCACTTTTTTATTTGCACTTGAGAAAGAAGGAGAGAAGTATGAGTTTCAAAGAATTAGATAAGAGACCAATATGTGAAGTAGAAAAAGATATTTTAAAAGAATGGAAAGCAAAAGATATTCTTACTAAGACTATTGAAAATAGAAATGGTAAAAAGAATTGGGTTTTCTATGATGGACCAATATATGCTAATGCTAAACCAGGAATTCACCATGTTCTTGCTAAAACTATAAAAGATTCTTTCTGTAAATATAAAACAATGCAAGGATATAGAGTACTAAGAAAGATAGGATTAGATACTCATGGACTTCCAATTGAGGTTAATGTAGAAAGAAAATTAGGATTTACTGGTAAACAAGATATTGAAAATTTTGGTGTAGAAAATTTCTGTAGAGAATGTAATTCTCAAACTGCTACTAATATTGATGAGGTTAATAAAGTTACAGATATGATGGGACAATTTATCGATTGTGAAAATCCATATGTAACATGTTCAAATGATTATATTGAATCAGAGTGGTGGATTATTAAAGAAATGGATAAAAAAGGATTAATATACTATGGTAATAAAATATTATGGTATTGTCCTAGATGTGGAACTGAATTAAGTGCTAATGAAGTTTCTCAAGGATATCAAGAAGATCCAGTTAATTCATTGATTTTACCATTTAAAAAGAAAGATGAAGATGTGTATTTCTTAGTATGGACTACAACTCCATGGACATTAATAGCAAATGTAGCTTTATGTGTAAATCCTAAATTAACTTATTTAAAAGTAGAATCTAAAGGATATCAATTTATTATATGTGAGACTTTAGCTGAAAAAGTTTTAGGAGAAGAATTTAAAGTATTAGAAACATATAAAGGTACTGATTTAGTTGGAATGGAATATGAACAATTAATGCCTTTTGTAAATGTAGAAGGAAAAGCATTCCAAGTTTTAGCAGATAATTATGTTACTGATTCTGATGGTACAGGTATCGTTCACATAGCTCCAGCTTATGGTGCAGACGATAATAGAGTTTGTGTTGAAAATGGTATTGGATTTGTTAATCCAGTAGGTGGAGATGGATGTTATACTGAAGGACCTTGGAAAGGTAGAAAAGTTACTGATAAAGAACTTGAATTAGATATTATTAAATATTTAAAAGAAAATGATAAATTATTTAAGAAAGTTAAATTAACACATGATTATCCACATTGTTGGAGATGTCATGAAGCATTAATCAGTTATCCAAAACCAGCATGGTATGTTAAAACAACTGCTTATAAAGATAAGATTATTGCTGCTAATAAAAAGGTTAACTGGTATCCTGATTATGTTGGTGAAAAAAGATTTGCTAACTGGTTAGATAATATGGTTGATTGGGGTATATCTAGAAGTAGATATTGGGGATGTCCATTGCCAATTTGGATTTGTGAAGACTGTGGAGAAAAACATGTAATTGGTTCTTTAGATGAATTACAAGAAAGAGTAGTAGAAGATGTAAATGTAAGAGATATTGAATTACATAGACCATATGTTGATAAATTACATTTAAAATGTAAATGTGGTGGTACTATGAATAGAGTATTAGATGTACTTGATGTTTGGTTTGACTCTGGTGCAATGCCTTATGCTCAATATCATTATCCATTTGAAAACAAAGAATTATTTGAATCACAATTCCCAGCTGACTTTATAGCAGAAGGTGTAGACCAAACAAGAGGTTGGTTCTATGTATTATTAGTTATTTCTACAATTATAAGTGGAAAATCTTCATTTAAAAACGTAGTAGTAAATGATATGTTACTTGATGCTAAAGGTAAAAAAATGTCTAAATCTACTGGTAATGTTGTAGATCCAGTACAAATTATGGAAGAGTATGGAGCTGATACTAATAGATGGTATATGGCTTATGCTTCACCTGTATGGACACCTCTTAAGTATGATGTTGAAGGTTTAAAAGAAGTTCATTCTAAATTCTTTAATCCATTTAAGAATACATATACTTTCTTCCAAACTTATGCAAATATTGATAATATTGATATTTCTAAATGTGAAGTAGCAGTAAAAGATAGAGATGAAATAGATAGATGGTTACTATCTAAATACAATAAATTAGTAAGAGACGTAACTAAAGATATGGAAGAATATGATCTTAATTTAGTAACAAGAAAAGTAACTAATTTTGTATCTGAAGATTTATCTAACTGGTATATAAGAAGAAATAGAAATAGATTCTGGGCTTCTGAATTAGATAATTCAAAGAAAGCTGTATATAAAACTACATATGAAGTATTAACTGGACTATGTAAGTTATGTGCTCCATTAATCCCATATGTAACTGAAGAAATGTATACAAAATTAACTGGAGAAGAATCTGTTCATTTAGCAGATTATCCAAAAGCAGATCTTTCATTAATAGATGAAAAGATTGAAACTAAGATGGATTTAGTTAGAGATTTAATTTCTTTAGGAAGAAATGTTAGAGAAAATGCTAAGATTAAAGTTCGTCAACCTATAAGTGAAGTAATTCTTGATGGTAAGACTAAGAAAGTTCTTGGAGATTTAGTTAATTTAATAAAAGAAGAATTAAATGTAAAAGAAGTTATCTTTGCTAAAGATTTATCTGTATATATGAATTATGAAGTTAAACCTAACTTTAAAGTATGTGGACCAATCTTAGGAAAGAATATTGGAGAATTCTCTAAAGCATTACAAAATCTTACTGATAAAGAAATTAATGATTTAGAAAATGGTAAAGAAGTAGTAGTAGGTGATGTTAAAACTAATTTAGAAATGGTTGATATAAGAATCAATTCTAAAGAAGGATTTGATGTTGCTATGGAAAACAATAATTTCATTATTCTAAATACTACATTGACTGATGAATTGATTTCTGAAGGAAATGCTCGTGAATTAATTAGTAAGATTCAACAAATGAGAAAGAATAAAGACTTTAATATTGTAGATAGAATTGATATTTACTATGAACATAATGATGAATTAGAACATGTATTAAAAGAACACGAAGAGTTTATTAAGAAAGAAACTTTATGTAAAGAGTTTGTTGAAAAGAAAAATTTAACTGAAGAAGTTAATATTAATGGTCTTGTAGTTAAATTAGATGTAGTTAAGAAATAATAATAAAAGTCATTGAAATCAATGACTTTTTTAATTTATAATGTAGTTGAAGGAGAGTGATAATATGTCTAGAAATATTTTACCAGCAGATACATATATGGTTGTTAATAAGACTATTATCACTGAAGTAGATAAAAAGATTATTACTACTTTATATCAACCTATTATAGGTTCAGTAGCTACTTCTCTATATTTTACATTAGTAGAAGATATTCCTAGAAATGAGATAATGTCAAATAATGAGACACATCATCATATCATGTCTACGATGCAAATATCTTTAGAAAACTTTGTAATAGCAAGAGAGAAACTAGAAGCAGTAGGATTACTTAAGACATATGTAAAAGAAGATGATAATGTAAATAGTTATGTCTATATATTGTTTTCTCCTATGTCAATAAATGATTTCTTTAATCATCCTATATTAAATATAGTTTTATATAATAATGTAGGAAAAAAAGAATATGATAAGATTGTAGGATGCTTTAAAATGCCTAGAATTGTTTTAAAAGATTATAATGATATAACATGTAATTTTAATACAGTATTTTCTAGTGTAAATGGTAATAGTTTTAATCAAGTAGATAACATTATAGAAAAAACATCTTCAGATATTAATTTAGATTCAATCGTAGATTTTAACATGTTAATATCTTCTATTCCAAAAAGTATGGTTAATGAAAAGTGCTTTAATGATGAAATAAAAGAATTAATTAATAAATTAGCTTATATATATAAAATTAATGATTATAATATGCAAATGTTAGTAAGAAATAGTTTAAATGAAAAAGGTTTTATAGATAAGAATGAACTTAGAAAGAATGCTAGAAATTACTATCAATTTGAAAATGGAGGATCATTACCAACTCTTGTATATTCTAAACAACCAGAATATTTAAAGAAACCTTCTGGAGATTCTTCTAATAGAGCTAAAATTATTTATACTTTTGAAAATATGTCTCCATATGATTATTTAAAAAGTAAATATAAGAATGGAGAACCTAGCAGTAGAGAATTAAAGATAATTGAAGAATTAATGGTAGATTATAAAATGAAGCCTGGAGTAGTTAATGTTTTAATATCTCATGTATTAAATATTAATGATCAAAAATTTACTAAGAGTTATGTAGATACTATTGCAGCACAATGGTCTAGATTAAATATAGAAACAGTTGAGGATGCTATGAGAATAGCTATTAAAGAACATAATAAGTTTAAGAAGACATTGGAAAATAAAACTAATAAGAAAGTAACTTCTATTAAAGATGAAAAATTACCATCATGGTTTGATAAAGATTTAGATACTAAAGAGATGTCGGTAGAAGAACAAAAAGAAATAGAGGATATGCTTAAAGAATTTAATTAGTTTACAAAAAAATGGTTTTGTGTTAATATTATTGTTGAAATCACTGATTGAGATAAGTATATAGATATTTATAAATAGAGAATTCATGGTTGGTGTAAATGAATTATAAATATTATAGAAATCTACTCATGAGAGGAACTAATCATTCCCGGGGAAACTCGTTATTTAATTAAGTAAATTAAAGGATGGTACCGCATAATTGCTCCTTATGGAGATTATGTGGTTTTTTTATTAGAGGTGATAATATGAGGAAATATAAGTACTCGGAAAATAATTTAATTATTAAAATAAGGAAAGGAAGATAGAATATGATAGATATTAAATTAATAAGAGAAAACAGAGATCTAGTAAAAGAAAATATTAAGAAAAAATTTCAAGATGAAAAATTACCATTAGTAGATGAAGTCTATGAAATGGATATTAAAGTAAGAGAAATACAAACTAAAGCAGATAATTTAAAAGCTGACAAAAACAAAAAGAGTGGCGAGATCGGAATGCTTATGAAAGATAAGAAAATCGATGAAGCTAATAAAATAAAAGAAGAAATATCTAAAATGGCAGATGAAATTACTAAACTAGAGGAAGAAAAAGTAGAATTAGATAAAAATATTAAAGAAAGAATGATGGTTATTCCAAATATTATTGATCCATCTGTACCTATAGGAAAAGATGATAGTGAAAATGTTGAAGTAGAACGTTTTGGTGATCCAGTTGTTCCATCATATGAAATTCCATATCATGCTGATATTATTGAAAGAGTTGGTGGAATGGATAAAGATGCTGCTGGTAGAACTAGTGGTCAAGGATTCTATTATTTACTAGGAGATATTGCTAGACTTCATGAAGCAATGATAGCTTTTGGTAGAGATTATATGATCGATCATGGATTTACTTATGCTATACCACCATTTTTGATTCATGCTGATGTTGTTACCGGTGTTATGTCATTCCCAGAAATGGAAGCTATGATGTATAAAATAGAAAATGAAGATTTATATTTAATAGGTACTTCTGAACATTCAATGATTGGTAAATTTAAAGATCAAATTATTAAAAAAGAAGAATTACCAATTACTATGACTTCTTATTCTCCATGTTTTAGAAAAGAAGGAGGAAGTCATGGTCTAGAAGAGAGAGGTTTATATAGAGTTCATCAATTTGAAAAACAAGAGATGATAGTAATCTGTGAACCAGAAGAAAGTATGGATTGGTATAATAAAATGTGGAAATATACTGTTGAAATATTTAGAAGTATGGATATTCCTGTAAGACAATTAGAATGTTGTAGTGGAGATTTAGCAGATTTAAAAGTTAAATCATGTGATATTGAAGCATGGTCTCCTCGTCAACAAAAATATTTCGAAGTAGGTTCTTGTAGTAATTTAAGTGATGCACAAGCAAGAAGATTAGGAATTAGAGAAAAAGGAGAAAAAGGAACTTATTTCTTACATACTTTAAATAATACAGTAGTAGCTTCTCCTCGTGGATTAATCGCATTAATTGAAAATAATTATAATGAAGATGGAAGTATTAGTGTACCTAAAGTATTACAACCATATATGGGTGGTAAGAAATTAATTACTCCAGTAGAAAAATAAAAGAGACTAAGTCTCTTTTTTATTTTCTATAATTGAAATTATATAATTATCTATATCTTTTATTTGGATAATAGAAACATCTTTATCATTACAAATAATATCTTTATTTATAATAAATTCAATATTATTAATTTGACTAAGATTAGTTCCTTTCATTTTTAAATAAGCTTCTTTTAGAGTATATATATTAAATAAACTTTTATATATATTTGAACTATTTAAAATATATTCTTTTTCTTTATCAGTACAAAATTGATTAATAATATTAATATTTGTATCTCTTATTTTCTCTATATCTATACCTATTTCTTTATTAGAGATAACTACTACTACAAAATCATTAGAATGACTAATATTAAAATATATAGGATTATCTTTAATATATGGTTTACCGTCTTTGTTGGTATAAAAAGATAATTCTTCATAATTAAAATTATTTTTTTCTAATAATCTACTTAATAATATTTCTCCAATAATTGATCTTTTCTTAGTAATATCATTTTTATATTTATCTATTCTTTCTTTTTTATCTTTATAGATTTTTTGATAAAAACTATCTATTTCATCATTACTAAAATCATTGATATTTGAATATAATATATCCATAAAATCACCTAAATTTAATATAAACTATTAAAGAAAAAAAATAAATATTTTAAATTTGATTATTATTTGTTAAAATAAACATGAAGAAAAAGGTGTGTTTATGGAAAGTAATAAAATTAATAAGATAAAAAATATCTTAGTTGGGGTTGTTTTTGTTTTTGTAATAGTATTATTGGGATTTGTAGCTTTTGAAACTTTTAAAGAAGAAAAAGATTTAGGAGTAAAAGATAAGAAGAAAGATGAACCTACTATAGTTTATAAGGATCATTATTCTTATGATAAATTGTTTACTGTAAAAACTACTGAAGATTGGACTGAAGTAGAAGAACAAAAGAGTTTAAATAAATCAGCAGATATGGAATTATACAATTCTAATTTAAATGCTTATTTCTTATTTGTTCCAAATTCTAAGAAAGATTATAAAAACAGTTTTAATAATTATAAAAATGTAGTATTTAATCAAAAAAAGAGTGAATATAAAGCTAATGTAACTAAATATAATGATGTATTAATAGATGGTAAAACTTCACAATATATAGAATTTAATTATGTAAATGAAAAGAATGTTAATACATATATAAGAAGCTATGCAATTGAGACTGAGAATTACTATGGTCAAATAATGATTTGGACTCTTGCTAGTAATCAAGAGGAAGCAAGTGAGAAATTTACTGATTTAGTAAGTACTTTTAAAGAATTATAAACTTGACAATAGAGTAATATTGATTTAAAATTTAGTCATCAATGCGATGAAATGGGACATAATTATATATTTCCTTAATCAAAGTGAGTTCAGGATAGTGAGAACTGAATATTAATAGTAGATAATTCCTACCCATGAGTGATATAACAATATCCGGAGAGTACTCCGTTATCAAAAAAGAGTTAATTTAAGGATGGTACCGTGCATAATGCACTCCTAGTATCATTCTTTTTTTATTTATAGGAGGTTATTATGAGAATTGATAAGAGTTTTTTCTTCACTTTAAGAGAAGCTGCTAAAGATGAAGAAAGTACTAGTGGTAATTTATTAGTACGTAGTGGAATGGTAAAAAAAGTTGGGGCAGGTATATATATGTATTTGCCTATGGGATTAAGAGTTCTTGATAAAATTAAAAAGATAGTTAAAGAAGAAATGGATAATGCTGGAGCTCAAGAATTACTAATGCCTAGTTTGATACCAACTGAGTATTATGAAAAATGTGGAAGAGTAGAAGCTTTTGGGGATGATATGTTCAAGCTAAGTGATAGATATGATAGAGCTCATGTATTAGGTCCTACTCATGAAGAATTATTTGCTATAGCTGCTAAAAATATGGTTAGAAGTTATAAAGATTTACCATTTAATTTATATCAACAAGCTGATAAATTTAGAGATGAACCTCGTCCTAGATATGGTCTTATTAGAGTAAGAGAATTTATTATGAAAGATGCTTATTCTTTTGATAGAGATGAAGCAGGATTAGATATTTCTTATGGAAAAATGAAACAAGCTTATGACAACGTTTATGATAGATTAGGAATTAATTATAAAATAGTTAGAGCAGATGTAGGAGCAATGGGAGGTTCTTTATCTGAAGAGTATCAAGCTATTACTGATATAGGTGAAGATACTATTGTATTATGTGATAAATGTGATTATTCATCTAATATAGAAGTTAGTGAATGTATTTCTAGTCATAAAGATACTGAAGAAGAAAAAGAACTACAATTAGTAGAAACTCCACATCAAGAAACAATTGAGGAAGTATGTAAATTCTTAAACTTAGATGTAAAAAAATCAGTTAAAGCTCTTCTTATGAATATAAATAATGAATTAGTAGTATTCTTTGTAAGAGGAGATAGAGAATTATCTGAATGTAAAGTAAGAAAGTTATTAAATTGTACTGAAGTTAATTTTGCTGATGATGAATTAATAGCTACTAGTAATGCTGTTCCAGGATATACTGGACCAATTGGTTTAAATGCTAAGATAGTAGTAGATAATGAAGTACTTAATATGAAGAATTTCTGTTGTGGTGGAAATAAAGAAGGATATCACTATATAAATGCTAATGTTAAAGACTTTAAATATGATATAGTTGGAGATATAGTTAATGTTCAAGAAGGAGATATTTGTCCTAAATGTGGTGGTAAATTATACTTTAAGAAAGGTATTGAAGTAGGTAATTTATTCAAGTTAGGAACTAAATATTCTGAAAAATTAGGATTGACTTACTTAGATGAAAATAATAAAGAACATCCAGTTGTAATGGGAAGTTATGGTATTGGAGTAGGTAGAATTCTTGCATCAATCGTAGAACAAAACAATGATGAATCAGGAATTATTTTCCCATTAGCATGTGCGCCATTCGAAGTAGCTTTAGTACAAATAGA
>CACYBN010000056.1 GCA_902772675.1 uncultured Erysipelotrichaceae bacterium | reverse complement strand
TCTTGTATGTCTAATTTATTTTTTACTTTATAATCTTTACTTGCAACAAATATATAACGTGTATTACCTAATATTTGATAGTTTAAATCATTATCATTAATTCTAGGATGCTTACTTATTATAAAATCTATATATCCTGCTTTTAATTTTTTAATTAATTCAAGAGTAGAATCTGTATAGATATCAAATATAACATTAGGATATTTATTATGAAACTTACTTATATAACCCATTAAATAAGTTTTGGCAAGCGTAGTTGAAATACCTATTTTAATAGTAGTGTTATGATTCTTTTTATCTTCGTTAAGAGCAAATTCTCCATCGCTTATTAAATCAAGTGCTTGTTTAACTTTAATATATAATTTACTACCAGCATCAGTTAATACTACTCCCCTTTTTGTACGAATAAAAAGTATCTCTCCTAAACTATCTTCTAAGTTTTTAATATGTTTAGTTACTGCTGGTTGAGATATTTTTAATTTCTCACTTGCAGCAGTAATGTTCTTTAGTTTTGCAACTTCATAAAATATTCTATATAATTCTAAATTTGTCATCATAACCTCCAGTTATTGCTTCAATAATTTATTTGTATTTTTATTATAATAAATTAAATGATATAATGCAATTGGAGGAGATATTTATGAAAAGAAAGATTTTAAAAACGTTTAAAGAAAATAGTAATGGAATATACTCACACCTAATTGTATATTATGATTCTAATGATTATGAATATTATTTAGAAAATATACGATATGATGAAGATATCTATGATTATATTAAAGATATTCATAATAGAAATTTATCTATAAGTTCTATATATAACTATAATCTAGATTTAGATAAACAATTAATTGAGGATAATCCTATGAATATTGAACCAATTATTGAAAACAATAAAATATATGAAGCATATATGTTTGCAAAAGAAATTCATGCTAATCAAACAAGAAAGGATGGTACTCCTTATATTAACCATCCAATTAGAGTTGCAGAAAATATAACTAAGTATATTAAATCTGATGATTTAAAAACGCTAGTAATTGCTGGATATCTTCATGATACTATTGAAGATAGTAAATATGATAAAGATATAATATATACAAAGATATTAGATAAATTTGGATGTAAGGTTGCAAGTATTGTTATGGAACTAACTAACGATAAACAAACTATTAAAAAAATTGGTAAAACTAAATACTTAAAAAAAAAGTTTATTGAATTATCAAGCGATGCATTAAATATTAAACTATGTGATAGACTAGATAATATAAGAGATTTAATTAATGCAGATGAAATATTTAGAAAGAAATATATAAATGAGACTCTTGAAATATTAGAATATCTAATAAATAATAGAGAACTAACAAAGGAGCAACTAATAATAACTAGTAACATATATGAAATATTAGGAGAATATATAAAAAGTGAAATAAAAATATTAAAAAAGACTATTTAAGTTTATAAAATAGTCTTTTGTTATGTAAATAAATCTTTTACTATTAAATCAGTTGAACGTAAATTGTTATTCTTACCTAATAATAAATTTTCATAGAATTTAATAAGATAAGTATTATCTTCTTTTATATTTAAATAATTATTAAAGTAATTACTTCTAACCATGGCATTTCTAAAATAAATTGATTTGTCTTTAAATAAAGTATTGTCAACATCATATCCTAAACTTCTTAAATATTTTATAATAAATACGGCTGTTGTTCTTGTATTGCCTTCTCTAAATGGATGGACTTGCCATATATTAGATGAAAATTCTGAAATACTTTTTATAACTTCAACAATTTTCATTTCTTTATAATTTTTTTTAAGTTCTTTAGATATATCATACTCTAATGAGTCTTCTAATGAATTTGAATCACCATATGATACAGAATCATTATTTAATATTTTTTCACTTTTAGAAATATCTATTTTTCTAAATTCACCAGCAAATTCATAAATATCTTGAAATATAAATTTATGAATATACTTTAAATATTTTACTGATAATTCAAAAGAATTATCATCTAATATTTCAACTATCCTTGTAGATACAAAATCACATTCTAACTCATTTTTATTTAATTTAGTACTTTTATTCTTTTCAGAATAATAATCTTTTAATTCATTTTCTACTTCTTTTATTGTTAAATTTCCTTCAACATTTTCTTCTGCTAACTTTTCTAAATATTTAGAAGGTTTTAAATTATCTACTTCTTGAAGACCTATAGCCATGTCCCACTTTAGTTGTTTTGAATAATTAGATGGCTTATATTCTTCCTCATATTCATTAACGCTTGAATCTAAATCATTTTCATACATAATTTATTCCTCCAAATTAATTGTATCATGCATACTATAATATGTAAATTATTTATAGTAAAAGACTATTTAAGTTTATAAAATAGTCTTTTTGCATTTTCATCTAATTGTTTACTCATTATATCTTTATCTGCATTTCTTAAATCACATATTTTATTAAATATAGAAACTCCATCTACATCAGGATTTTGAGTTAAGTATGAATAATCTGTTTCTATTAATAATCTATTTATATCAATATTCTTTACTATTTCTAATGATTTTTTGGCATTCTTCTTTAAAATCATAGGTCCAATACCAATATAACCTCCTAATATTAATATATCTACTATTACATCTAAGTCTGGTTGAAAGGAATGAAATACAAAGCCATATTTGGGAGTATTTCTTTTAAGTACTTCTACAACCATTTTATTGGCATTAATATCACTACCTTTAGTAGTATTAGCATGTATTATTAATGGTAATTTTAATTTATTTGCTAGATAAATACTATTTATTAAGTTACAAATCATGCTTATGTCATAGCACTCAGTATCAATACCAACTTCCCCAATAGCTACAATCTTACTATTATCATAATTGTTGTATAAGTACTCTAGGTCATTAACATCCCCACCACATAAAGGATGTATTCCTAATGCTGTATATAACTTGCTATATTCATTACCTAACATTATAGCTTCTTTTGATGTATTATAATCAATACCAATATTTATTACCTTAGATACATTTTGATTATTATTTAACTTATATATTTCCTTATGTACATTTCTGAATGCATAACTATTATAGTGACAATGTGTATCTATTAAATTCATCTATAACACTTCCTTGATAATTGTTTATTTTTCATAGTTCTATATCCTGGAATACTGCTTCTTGATTCTATATTATTCTTAAGAGAATAATCAGTATATTCTTCTAAATTATACTTTATATATTTATTATCTGGTATAGAATACATATATATATCAATATTATTCTTATTTCTTAAATAATATGCATTAATATACTCTTTTGATTCATCATCTTTTCTATATAATTCAAGTGTATGAAGACAGTTTTCTAAATTCCAGTTAAGTAAACCGTGAATTATTCTCTCATGCATCCATCTTCTTTCAAAATAATTTACATCAACAGGACCATAATCAATATTATTAAGAACAAAATCTACTTTACTATTATAATCATCAATCATAAATAAAGCATCTTTTAAAGTGTATAAATAATCATCATAATAGCAATTATCAATATAACCAATGTTCTTATGGATTTGTTTTTGAAGACTTAGAGGAACAACATACCTTTTTCCATCTAAAGAAACTCCAAAACTAATTGTTCTAGCTTTATATCTAATATTCATGATATCATCTTGAAGATCTAGACTATATACTCTACCACTCTTTTCAGTAACAACATTATAAAGATGTCTATATTTTTTAAAAGTGTGATGATCTTCTACTACCTTAATATCTACACCTAGTTTTTTTAAAACATAATTAAGTATATAAGAAGATGATTTACATGTAATTTTTCCATTACTAAAACTATTATTAATAAAATCAAGATTAGGATTTACAAAATATAGTTTTTTCTTCATCTTAGATCCACCAAAATAGAAATCTTCATCAAATCTAAGTTTAGATCCTAAATCAACGTATACTTGCATAATCATAGTAGTCTCATCATCACTAAGATTATTTTTTATATCATCTATATATTTATCTAATGCATTCATAGTATCACCTTTTTAGCATAATAAAACTTGAGTATAACTCAAGTAAAATTCAATTGGTAGCGACGGAGGGAATTGAACCCCCGACACCATGGGTATGAACCATGTGCTCTAGCCAACTGAGCTACATCGCCAAATAACCGAACAAACTAATTTTAACACAAAAAGTTATTAAGTTCAATAGTTTTTTTCACTTTAGCCACAAAAAAAGGTATTTTTTAATACCTTTTGATTAACTAAATAGTCTTGGAACGA